>JAQTZL010000009.1:80952-87745 GCA_028687755.1 Candidatus Nanopelagicales bacterium | reverse complement strand
AGACACAGTTACAGACAAACTCAAGAAAACCACCAAGGGAGAACAGGTCGATGAGAAGCAAGCGGAACAGAAGGAACGCAAAGAGAGTCTCCTCTCTCGTTTCAAGAATTCACTCAGTCGATCTGACTCCAGAGCAGCTGCTCGAAAGGCCGAGGTCGAGGCCGAGAAGAAGAACGCCAAAGCCCGCAAAGGAGGTGGAAAGAAGAAAAGCTTGCTGAGTTCTATCATTGGTGGAATCGGGAGCGCGGTCTTCGGTGGGTTCAAACTGGTCGCGACGTCACTCGGTCCGCTTCTTGGCGGTTTGATTGGTAGATCGATCACTGGCGTCCTTGGAACCCTTCTTCCTAAGTTGGTTCCAGGTTTAGCCTCTGGGACAGGAAGCTTGATCGGTAAAGCCCTCTTCGGTGACGGACTTCTGAAACTCGGTAAGGGTGGACTGATACGCGCTGGTATCTCAGGAGCACTTACAGCCGCTAAGGTCGTCGGCACAGCCGCTGTCACAGGTACCGCAGGCATGGTGCTGGGTGGTGTGCTGTTGGCGGGTGCCGCTATCTGGGGTGGCTACAAGCTCTACAAGTACCTGAAGCGCAACGATGTCGCCGCAGATATCTACGGCAAACTGACACGCCTGCGTCTGTTGACCTACGGTTACAACGACGTCAAGAAAGACCACTACCATCGGGTCTTTGAGCTTGAGATGTTGATGAAGGACAAGGTCGGTCTCAAGAACGGCCAAGTTGTCTTCAACACACTCAGCGACAAAACCAAAGACGACATGCTCAAGTTGTTTGAGGTAGAACGGACAGACAAGGACAAGTACGCCATCTTCAACAGCTGGTACATGAAGCGCTTCCTTCCTGGATACAGAGCGTTTCTGTCAGCCCTGTGGCAAGCAAGACCTGATCTGTATCTGGATGACTTGGAGAAGATGAGCAAGAACCACGTCTTGCAGTTTGCCTCCTACTACCAGCTCCCAGTGGAAGTGTTTGGCCACAAACACGTACCCTCGTTTGAACAAACCGAAGTCACTGTCCAGAAGACTGAAGTCGAAGAGATGCTGAACAGCATTCGATTCCAGGCCAAGGAAGATACCAAAGAAAACGATCCTTCGACCAAGGCTGTCTCTGACGCCAATAAAGCTGCCGCAGAAGCTGAGAAAGCCAAAGCAGCTAACATGGCCAAGATCAGAGAAGCCGAGTCTAAAGCCGCTCTAAGTCCAGCTTCAGAAGCCGCTAAGGAAGCTACCAAAGCGTCCAACATGTCTCAGCTGCGAGCAGCTGATGCCAAGATGGAAACCACAGAAGACTCAGAACCACCTGCGGACAAGAAGTCACTCGCGAGCGCTGGACCACAGTCCGAAGTGCCGACCGCACCCACGGCCAAGATGGCGGCTGGCGCTTTGGAGAAAGGTGATCCTAACAGCCTTCCTGGCATCTCACTGAACGTGGCTCGTGAGAAACTCATGAGCGTAGATCCTAACATGCTGGAGCTTTTCACCGGCATGACCAAGGAGTACAACCAACTTACCGGTAAGAACATCGGTGTCAACGAGGCTTTCAGGTCCTACGAGGACCAGATGCGTTTGCATAAACAAAACCCTAACAAGGCGGCAGCTCCGGCAGATCCGCGAACAGGCAAAGGTGGTCTCCACCAGTACGGTCTGGCGCTGGATATTCCGAGCGTAGACGCTGAAGCTTTGGAGAAGCTGGGACTTCTGAAAAAGTACGGGTTCACTCGACCGATCAGCGGTGAGCGCTGGCACATTGAACCAGCTGGTGTCTCGGTGGATCCGGCCAAGGCTAAGGTCAACATGGGAGAACGGGTCAAGCGTGTTCTGTCTTCACCTGGGCGAGGTGGTAGTGGATTTGCGCTGGTGTCTTCTAAACCCATGGGCAAACGCAACACAGCGTTGCAAATGGAACTCTACAAGGCCGGAACAGCTCCGGACGCCACAGAGGTATCAAAAGCTACCGAAAACGCGTCTGAGACCGTTCTAGAGCCTACTGCGCCTACTTCTGCAAGTGCTACCCAAACTCCTGCTGAAACAGTGGCTGCTGTAGTCCCTAAACAAGAGACTCCAGTACCTATGGCTACAGGTGAAGAAATAGACGATCGACCAGTCGTTAACTCTCCTTATACCGCTAAGTCACCATTTGTCTACGATGAAAATGGCAAAGCCTCGATGGCACCCAGAAACATCTACGGCACACCAGAGGGAGAAGCCGAAGCCTTGGGTAGAAAGGCCATGGACAAAACCCCCGAGACAGTTCCATCTACCATGGCCGGCGTAGACCCAGGCAAGATCCAGGACAAACCTGAGTCCGTGGAAGCCTCTGTCGACAAAGCAGCACAGATCGTAGGTGTGGACAAAAACACCCTGAGAGCCTTTGCTCAAATCGAGTCCAGCATGAGACCAAGTGTCGGTAACTCACAGTCCAGCGCCAAGGGACTGATGCAGTTTATGCCGAGGACTTGGGACGCCATGCTGGCCAAACATGGACCGAAGTACAACATACCGCCGGACGCACAGCCTACAGATCCGTACTACAGCGCGGTCCTTGGAGCTGCTTACGCCAAAGAGAACCTGAGGAGCATGGGTGACGTCAAGGCCGCTGGACTTCGAGAAGACACAGCGATGTACCTGGCGCATCACTTCGGACCAGGCGGTGGACGAACTATCCTGAAAGCACTGAAAGCCAACCCTAACGCAGACATCGGTCAGGTGGTAGGAAAAGACGCTTTCAACAGCAACCGGCAAGAGCTCAGCGGTAAAACCGTGGGAGGCTACATACAGTACCTGAACAGCAAGATCGACAAGTTCAGCGGTCGCAAGGGGTCACCTCCTCCGCCACCCTCTAGACCCACGATCAGGCCAGCTCCAGTAAGACCTGCGGTTACTCCAGACCCAGTGCCGTCTCCGATGTACGGTGACAACTCTGAACCTTTGAGGGAGGCACCTCTCGCAGAGACCCCGGTTATCCAACCTAAGTCTGTGTTGCCTCCACCTAAGGCAAGAGGGTCCATCCAACAAAACTCCGACATCTTCACACCGTTTCCATCGCAGCCTGTCAAACCACCTCTACCTCAGCAAGGTCCTTCTCTCAGTCTTGAGAAAACAGAAGGTCTTTTGGGCGGTATGTCTGACACACTGTTGGCGATCAAGGTTATCCTGGAAGGTATCCATCAGAAAGGTGCCATGGCTCCTCAAGGTGGGTCAGCTCCTCAGACACCAGCGGCTTCACCTAAAGCTTCCCCGTCTGAGCAGAGCGCTTCTGCGCCTCAACAGACAGCTACTCCAGTGCGGACGTTCAGTCAGGCAGGAGTGAGTTTGTCACGTAAACCCGTCAACGCGTAAAGACCAGAGAGAGCTGCTTGCGCAGCTCTCTCTGTGTCATGTCTTCACGATACCAAACTCAACAAAACCACGTACAGGTACAAACCGTTTCTGAGACTCTTCAAGTTGCGGTCAGAGATGGGCTTCTTCTGCTCCTTGTAGATCTGCTTGATCAACTTCTCACCGTCCAGTTTCAGCTGATGGATGTCTACCTCTGTCCCACGTGCGTACAGCACGTTACCGACCAGCGCATTCATCACTGCCACGATGTCCGTTTTCTGAGTGATGAAAACATCGTTCCTCTGAAGATAGTCGATTGCATTCAGGATGATGTCCCTGAAGTGCTTGACAACTTTGTTGTAAGCTTCACGTCCACTGGCAGCGTGATCGAAGATGTAGATCAGTCCTTCCTCCAGGCTCTTCTGAGACAGGTTAGGAAGGATGTCAGAGACTGCGTGGATACAGTCCTTTCTGATCAGGTTGCCTTTGTCGATAAGCAGGTTCTCTACCTTGTTGACATAGCCCGACATGGTGTCGATTCGATCGGCCACACCTTCGTTCCCTTCCATGTCAGTCACGATAGATCCACGAGACTTGATCACGTCGTCGTCCGCCATCAGCAGCGTAAACTCGTTGAAGATGTTCTTGATGGCGTCGTTGGTGCGAGACCAGAGATCGGCGATAGCCTTACCCAGCTCGTCGTCGTCTTTGAAGTCTTTGACAGTGGGTACAAACTTCGACTGAAGAAACTCAGTCGATCTGTACTGACAGTACTCGTTCCAGTTACGGAGGGTTTTGATCAGGTACTTGTTGCTGAGTCGCTCCAGAAGAGACGTGGCCTTCTGTTCAGAGATAGGGTACACAAAGTACTTCCGAGACATCAGAACCAGTGTCCGGTAATTGAAGTAGTTCAGAGCTTCCTTGGCGTATTCCACCTGCTGCTTCTCGTTCAGCTGAGGGTTGGTCATAAACCGATGCGCCATGTAAAAGCACACCAGGTTGTTGTCATCGCCAGCCACACTGAAAGAAACCACCTTGCTGGCGATTTGTTTCACCGAGTCGACCACATCGTCGTAAGACAGATCGAACAAAGTCTCGTAGAAGATGTTTTTGTCGTACATGGTGTACTTGATGAAGTAGCATCCGATGTTACGACCCGCAAACAGCTGAGTGTGCTCCTGATCACGTGTCAGGAACTCAATGTTGCTGTAGAGGAGTTTTTTGTAGAGTGTGGTGTCAAACCTGACACCCTCGAAGAGGGTATCCATAGCTTCCTTGATCTTCATGATCAAACCCCCAGCTCAGCTTGGATCTTTCCGATAAAAGTAGGCAAGCTGTAGGTGGTCTTGACGTCTTTGTTTTTCACGTTCAACAAAAACCACTCGTCTTTTTCCGTAGAGAATCCAGATCCAATGATCGTGAGATCCTGACCCTGTTTGACTTGCTGAAGTGTTCCAGCTGGATCGTTGTTGATGTCGTCGGTAGAAATCACCGATTTCTCGATCTCACCTGCCTGGGTAGGTTCTTTATCGTCTGCTTCGGTGACATCGACACCGTTAGGCAAGGTTTTGTACAGAGCCAAAGCCACGATCTCAGACACACTCCGGGTGGCACGGATGCGCATGGTCTTTTCGATTTCAGCTTTCTGTTCCTGAACCTTTGAGTCTGTGGGTGCAGAAACCACACCTTCACCTTCGGCAGGACTGGACTTGGGGTTGTACTTTTTCAAAACAAATGTGGGCATGCGGACACTCCTTGTATGCGGTCAAACGATCCCTGGACTTTGACTCATATTCGATTAGGTACATATTAACTGAACCATCGTCATTCGGTGGTCATCTTCTCTTTCATCAACCTTTAAGGATCACTCATGAAGAAACGCAGCATCGCTATTGCCGTCTATGCCGTAGGTGGCAGCGGTATCAACATCGCTCGACAAGTCAAAGATCTGGACATCCAGATGACGTACATCGACACCAGCGCCAGCAACACCCGCGGTTTGGATCCTCACGACGCGGTCTTTCTCCTGGAAGACATGGATGGTGCTGGCAAGCTCCGTACGGCCGATATCTACCACCGGTTTGTGGAAACCATCCCCAAGATCCTGCTCCAGCAGAAACCATCAGAATCTCTGAACATCGTGATCGCTGGTTTGGCCGGCGGCAGCGGTTCCACCGGTGGTCCGGCTCTGGCGGCTGAGCTGGTGCGCATGGGCAAAAACGTGATCGTGGTGGGTCTGGACTCGACCTCGTCGGTGATCGAGTTGGAAAACTCTCTGCAGACACTGCGGTCATATCGCGGCCTGGTGTCGGAACTGAAGAAGCCACTCTCGATGTTCTATGTCCAGAACAATAACCGGCGTGAAGCCGACAAAGAAGCCCTGGGTTTCATCAACCTGATGGCCACTATCTGCGACAAGACACGGACCGACGAGTTCGATGTTGCAGACCTCACGTCTTTCCTGAACTTCGACCGGGTGACCGCCAACGCACCTACCTTGGCGATGATCGAGTTCTCTGACAACGAAGAACTGCTCCCTGAAAAGCGCACCAGCATCGTGGGTACGATCTTTGTCACCAAGGATCGCAACGTGGCTCTGAAGCCCGTGATCCCGGACTACCTGGCCACTTGCGTCATGACGGATCCCGAGTTCGCTGAAGACGAGCTGCGCATCAACTCGGTGCTGGGCAAATCGCTCATTCTGACCGAGGAACTGGAGTCCCGTATCCAGACCCACAAAGAGTCTCGCCAGATCCATGCCGTGAAGGACCTCGTTGTCCCCAGCGGCATGGTGTTTTAATTCCCTCAACCCTCCTTTAAAGGAAACTTCCATGAAGCTGATCGGCATAACCCCAAAGAAAAATTCCATCAAGGCAACGCTTGTTTCCTTGACTGACAGCGCGGTGACCCTGTTTCTCCCCAATCTTGAACTCGATATCGTCTGCCAGGTTGAAGGTGACACCGCCAGTCTGGCATCGCTGGTTGGAAAGTCGGTCGTGATCACCACCTTACCCGATGGCTCGCACGAGGTCACCGAGGCACCGACCACCAAGAAGAAGTCCGCTCGCCGGGGGTCTTCTTGTACTACCCGGCAGCGCGACCTGATCGCCTAACCCCCAACAACTGAAAGGACACACTGAGGGTGGCTCTAAGCCACCCTCAGTGTGCGTTTATCATGAATCCAGACATTCGATACTTTATACAAAAGAACAACCAGATTCTTCAGACACCATGTAACGCTATCGGTAGCGCCACTACAGGGGTGTTAAAGAATCGCCCTTTAAGGCTTGGTTTTTTTAACGATGTTTGGGTCTCGGGACCCATGGATAGCACTACAGCTGGCTCTATACAAACGTCATCTAGGCTCGTTAAAACCCTTTACGTGTGGTCGGTCATCTCGCACCGGATGTCTGACTTCACCTGCATCAGCGATACAGACGTAGATAACACAAGAGCAGG
>JAQTZL010000009.1:0-80852 GCA_028687755.1 Candidatus Nanopelagicales bacterium | reverse complement strand
CGCAGCACTTTTGTGATGACAAGTTCGTGGTTCTTTTACCTCGGTATCAAGCTGGAGCAACCTGAAAAGAAAGTGCTTCCAATCCTGAAACTGACTATCCAGGTCATAGATCCTAGCTCATATTACACAAACGGCTCTATGGATGATTTGCTGGTCGGACTTCTGCAAGCTGGCTACACGCCAGAAGAGGCCATGAAGATAGCCCTCCGTCATCATGTCCACTCTCGTGACTTCGGTTATGATACCCTCAGTCACGAAGACCTGTCACCCATGGTAACGTAATAATACCCACGGGTGTATAATGTGACGGAAAACCGTGTATCCGGCACGGTAGCGCAGAGGTGGACGGGACTTTTGCGCCGGTTGGAACCGTCTGGTGTTGGTAAGCCACCAGGTCGATGTCGCTGCGGAAGCAGGATAGACCGAATGCCTACAAGTGACGGCCTTGAACCTCCCTAAAGGGAGGGCGTTGCCCTTGAGGATCTTTGGCACCTACCAGCTATGCTGGCGGCATGTCAGATAAGATCCGACAGGGGAGCGTTCGTGGGCTCCCTAGTTGATGAAAACTTAAAACACACTCAGGTCTCCGGACCTGAGTGTGTCTTTTTATCGTTTACCTGAAAGAGAGAAACATGGCGACAGCTAAGAAGAAATACAGACCAGGTAAGATCGTCGCAAGACCCCCTGTCCTGGTCAACAGTTTTGTGTTGTTCAGACCCTTCGAGGAGGCCCTTAAACGGGTCATAGAGACTGGACAAGCTGAGGTGGATGAGCACGGCATCACTATCTACAGAGACGTCTCTGGGAAGCCTATGTCGTACTGGCACACATTGCAACAGTACATAAGGATCCTGGAGATGTGGTCAGGGAAGACAGGAAGACCATTTGAGACGAAACCCCTGAAAGATCTGCTGGACCAACTGAAGGATCTGAAAGTGTTGGATGAAGAGACCGCCGAGATCACACTCGCAACTTTGGTCAAAGCACAGCAGATCTTTGCTACCATTCCGCATACCGAACTGTTGAAGATGACAGCTGTGGTAAGGATGGAGTTCAGGGAACGCAAAACCGTTTGAAAAATTCCGGTGACCGAAGAAAAGACCACCGTGGGGTGGCTTTTCTTTTTTGCTTCTGACAAAGTTATGGTCGCATATATAGCTACTGCCCACACCCACTGAACTCGTTCACATCAGAACTAGCGGTCGGGTATTTAAGGAGTAACCATGATTCCAGCTCCCTCAGAAAAGCCAACCTTTCTTCTGGTTAGTTTTCCTCTCTACGCCAGCAATGGCGAGTTTCTTGCCACCAACGATCACCGCTGGGAATTCAAAGATGGCACGGTCTTTATGACAGCCTATGAGTACCACCAGCACTACGGAAAGATCATGGTGGTACAGACACCTAAAATCGTCCAAGATCCCACCGACAAGCACGAGCTTGTAGAAGCCATCAAAGCTGGCAAGCTGAACATGTTTCCATTTCTGTCTTACCGTGGTAAGAACGCTGTCGAGCGACTGTTGCAGCAGACATTGCGCGATATCAAACAAGAAGAACAGCGTGCCGCCTTTAACGCCAAAGTTGCAGAGCTGGAGTCGGAGTATCCGCGGCTCCCTGATGATCTGAAAGAAGCTGTGCGTGACTTTGATTACTACTACGAAATGGCGGATGACATCAGTGTCTGGCGTCGTGGCCGAACCAGAGAAAATGAACTTGTCAAGCAACTGACGGCTGTGGGTGCAGACAAGTATATGGATCAGTATCGTGCGCTTTTGAACGAGCGTTCCAAAAATCAGACCACTCAGACAACATAAGGAGGTACACAGTGCATATCTACGCCTACGACAACCAAACGTCCTATATCGAGAAAGAACCAGCGCCTGATCCGGACTACCTGTACCAAGACGAACAGAACAAGAAAAAGGTAGATCCAAGCAACCTTCTGCTCGCTCTTATGCGACGTGCCGACATTGTTGACGAGGCCACACGTTTTGACAGGGCGTTTCGCGCTCGCCTCTGGCCAATACCGGGGAACGGTATTTTTGACGGCAGCGAAACTCTGAGCTGAACAAATAGCAGAAGACCAGTCCGGGATTATCCCGGACTGGTCTTAGCTCATGTTGATGCGGTTCAATTTTTCAAGCAGGTCAGTCTCTGTCTGTGTGTCGAACAGATTCAGCAACCCTTTGTCGTTCAGCAGTCTCTCACTGAACTTTTTCCAGTCGTTGATAAACCCTTTGTTCTCAGACTTGCTTTTACAAGCGTCCAGGAGAAAGGTCATGTATCTCAGACGTGAAGCCACGATAGCCGGCTTAGACTGACGCGTTCCAAAGAAGTCTGGTAATGCCAGCAGCTCTGAGGCATCCTCGTTAAAGACCAGTTTGATGTGTCGAAGCATCTCGATGAACGTCATGGGCTTCTGAGTGATCTGCTCCAGAACTTCATCCACATACCTGTTCAGCTGAGTGTCCGGTTGAAAGATCTTGAAGGCGTACTTCTTGTCAGGCTCTGTGTACTCCGTGCCGTAGAACCTGTCGATGACACGGTTAAGCAGCGTGTGATCGATTACGTCATCCATCATGTTAGGTAGCACATACTTGATCACAAAGTTGTTCTTACCCAAGATCAGGTCTGTGTCCGCTTTTCTGTTCTGCTCTTTGAGGAACTCTCTGTATTGCAGTGCCAGCTTAGGCACATTGATCAATACAGAGCCTATACCGCTTTTGTTACCATCGTTGGTACCTAAGGGTAAAAGAATCCTGGTATCGTTCCTAGGGTGCGTTAAAACGCGCACAGAGGACTCGTTCTTCCAGTTCCTGACAAAAGCATCTGCGTCAAAGCTTTCATAGCCAGCCAAGATCAGTTCACCTCCTCCGTTGCCGAAGAAGTGTGGTGGGTGAAAGACACCCTTTTCGATGTCACTGGTGAACTTGAAGTGTTTGGCCAGATAGACCAGACGTCGGTCCACTGACTCCAGGTACTGGTAGGTGTCGCTTCCCAGGTTCAATGGAAAGTGTTCTACCATCCGGCTGATGATGTTGGTGTTCTTGACAGCAAAGTTTCTGGTTTTGTAGTAGTTGTCGATAGCGTCCCGGTTGAAGATGTAGTGCCTTCGCAGGTAGTCCACGTCCCGCTGCTGTGTCACTCCTGTCCGTGGGCTTCTCTGGAGGTACGAGCGATCGAAGATTTCTAAATACTGCATGCCCGCTTCCTGTAATAAGGTTTCACACGATACCCCAGGTGCATCGGAAGCTTTTTCGATACCATGTATATTAACTGTAGCAACCCCAACTTTAAGGAAAGACACACATGTCTATCAATAAACAGAAGCACTCCCTGGGCCTCCCTTTGGAGTATGTTTACAAAGCCTTCCTGAGTGGCGAGGCCTTGAAACCGGAGCTGCTTCAGCGGGTGTACGAGACGTACACCCTGAACAACAGGGCTGATTATGTCACGGAGATGCAGTGTCTTCGTAACCAGCTGGCCAATTGGGAACACGGTTCCTGGAAGAACGAAGTGTACACGGTGAGGACGGGTGACTATCAGATCACACCAGCAGAGACGATGTTGTTGATCCGATACATCAATATTTTTCACCATGGACAAAGGACTATCATCGTCAACGATGACTTGGTCTATGTGACCGAGAAGCTTGCTGAGTTCCCTGATAACGAAATCATGGACTACTTGAACTTTCGTCTCAACCAGATCCAATACTATCGGATCGGAAAGAACGCGGTCAAAGAGCAGCAGATGTTCCAGTATCCGACGGTGGAAAGCGAGACAGCGCGCCAACCGGTGTACCCCAGTTACCACCCTAAGGCACAGAAACCTCAGGGTCAGGTGTTTATCATGTCCACAAGAAGAAAGGCGAGCTGAGCAACCAAAAAGTAAAATTTTACTACACTGGTAGAATAAAGTGAGTTGAAGCAAGAGAGATCTTGCTCAACCGGGAACGTCAATTTTCATCATTCATCAACGTTTTTTATAGGAGCCAACATGGCAACGCACAACGCTTTCACATCCGCAGCAGCCGCACCCACTCAATCCGCCCAAACCCAAGACGATGGCAACTTTCGTCGCCAGCAGCCCGCAGCAACTTTGAACCCCGTTTCCTTTGGACTGGCCAATCAGCTCGGCCGCTTCGGCACCGGTGGCGACACCTTTGACAAGATCTTCAAGTTGTTCGGCGACACCATGAAGAAGATCACCGAGACCGCCACTGACGGTGGTCAATGGAAAGTCATCCGTTTGTTGACTACCGACTCTGGCCTGAACTACTCCGCGATCATCGTGATCCGGATCCTGGGCGGCGTGTGTGCGGCACACACACTGATGATCGAAAAGACCGGCACCTATCCGCGGTCGTACACCGAAAACATCAACAACGTGCCTTACACGTTTGTGTTGACACCGGCCGAGGCAATGGACGAAAACTACGCACAGAAAGTGCGTATCGCTGTCTCGGCAGCTACGTCCGTCCCCCCTGCCGATGTTCAGCTGGTGGACAGCGTGCTCGTCCCCAACGAGTTCAACGCTGACACCGAAGAATCGGTCTACGGCCTGCTGTCCAACTCCCTCAACGCCCTGGGCGCCGAGACCGAGTTCCGGGTGAACGACTATCGCGGCTGCAACCTGCAGCAGCTGATCGCCGACAACCCCCGTGGCAAGTTCTATGTCTCGATCGCGTTCAACGCTGACGAGGCCTCGTACCTCGACGCAGTGGGCATGCCCATTCGCCAAGACGTGTGCGTGACCCTCTCATTCCGGAACAACACAGCGGCCAACCGTCGCTCTGTCAACCAGATGGGAGAGAACACGATCATTAGCCAGACTTACGGCTACATCGACTTCGAGTACACCCAGCCTCGTCCGATGAACGGCGTGATGGGAACACAGAAGTTCGTGTCGAACTTCATCATCACTGGTATCGAGAGCCCCACCTACGCTCTGACACCTGATCTGATGATGATGGGTGTGGCCAGCGTGGCGTCTCTGAACCAGGACATGTCTTGGACTCAGGCGTTCCGTCCCACGCCCGCTCGCAAAAACGAGATCGACCTCAACGACATCGGTGCGCTGAACCTGGAAGGCAACATCTCGCTGGATCCATCTGGCTACGGTCGTCGCTACGACACCAAGTCCAAGAACTTCCAGCCCGCTGAACTGGTGACTTTCCTGACGGCCATGTGCTTCCCGGACATGATGATCTCGATCGATCTGCCCAAGGCCAGCCCCAATACGTGGGCAACGTCGATTTTCCAGTACATGCACTTCTTGAACGACCCCAATGCGTACGCTCGCATGGCTGAGTTCCTGAGCTTCGTCACCAACGGCCGCTATGTGCAACCCAACGTGCCGATGTTCCACGTGGCAACCAACAAAATCCATGGCGGCTTCTACCGCGCCAAGGACGGTTACCGTGACCTGCGTCACCTGTCCAGCTACCTGGCGGTGGCCAACTGGGTGGCAGACACCAGCCAAAGCCCCAGCATCCTGACTGAGTACACGAACACTCTGTACGCGACCACGATGCCGGCCGAACTGCGTGCTTGCGTGCGCCGGAAGATGATCGACGACATGTCCGGCAATACCGCGGTGTACAAACAAATGTACGATCGCCTCACGTTTAACACCGACAGCCTCCGTGCCTGGATCGGTGCTCTGAACGCATCTGGCTGCCAGCCTCTGTTCGACTCCACCAGCGGTGGCAACGACATGTTTGTGCGCCGTGCCACTGCGGACTTCGGTTCCGCGATGCTCGGCCAGGACATCCGCTTCGCTGGCAACGCCAACGTCGGCTACGGCAGCTACGGCGCCTACCAACAAGGCTACGTTCGCAGCTGGTAATCAACCAGATCGGCTGACTTGAACTGACCCTCAGACCACCTCACAAGGGTGGTCTGAGGTCTTTTCTTTTTCAAATACCAATGTTAATGGCGACTCCGAGAAGGTGCACCGGAAATAAACCCGGTTAGGTACATAACAGCTGTACCACCTTCATCAACCCTAGAGGAGAACTCAGCGTGAGAAAGAGAAGCTATCTTGGAACATGGCTTAAGATCATGACCCTTGTGTATACCGCGTACGCTGTGTACGCGGTGTGGACTGTTTTCATTCAACCAACTTAAGGACGAAGCATGCCATCGGCACTTCAATTGATCTCCTATGACGACCTCTACAACCGGATCACCTCCGATAAAGTACTGATCAATCAGATCGACCCGCTGTCAGCCCAAAACAAAGAGCTGATCGACGCCATGGCCATGAAGAACTACGCACAGGACAACCTGTCGCTGATCCCTTCGTGCCAGTGCGGATGTACCACAGGCACCTACTACGTAGGGACCGTGTGCCACCTTTGTAACACCAAGGTGGTCAACGGACTGGATGACCCGATCTCCTTCTTGCTCTGGGTGCAGAAGCCTCAGGGGGTGGAGCTGTTCATCTCGCCAGCCATGATGCGGATCCTGGTCCTCAGGTACACCATCGGTCGTCCTAAAGTGTCGTTGATCGAACACATCTTGATCCCGACCTATCGTGCGACCATGGCCAAGAGCATGAGTAACATGATGACCATCGAGAAGCTGGATCACCTGCTGGAGTCGCACAAGATCCCCAAGGGGTACAACTCCTTTGTGCAGAACTTCTACCGGATCATCGAACTCCTGGAGACAGAGATCCTGTATACCAAGGAGACGACGGACTTCACGTTCATGGCGCTGCTGCGTGAGAATGAAAAGGAGATCTTCAGCAACTACTTGCCCTTCCCGAACAAGATCGTGTTTGCGTCAGAGTCCAACGAGTTAGGACGGTTCTTCGACCGCGCTCTTCTCTCTCCGATCAACGTGATTCGGCGGCTGTCAGGTATCGATCTGCGAACACGACCACCTGCTATCAAGCAGGTCAAGGTGGCCAAGTCACTGATCGAGATGGGTGCCTTCTACGAGAAGTACATGAAGGACTACATCTTCAAGAAGTACGGCTTGGTGAGGCAGAACATCGGGTCTTCCCGGAACCACTTCACTGCCCGGGCGGTGATCGTGAGTATCCAGGGTGCTCACAGACACGATGATCTGCATCTTCCGTGGAGTGTGGCCTGCACGCTGTTCCGACCGTTCCTGCTGAACCTGCTGGACAAAGAAGGCCAGATGAGTTACAAGGAACAGGTGCGGTTCCTGACTTACCATGTCAGGCTGCATCACCCTTGGATCCAGCAGGCCTTCGAGAAGATGATCGCCAGTACCCCTGGCGGTATCGTCGCTCTGCTCAGCCGTAACCCGCTGTTGCACCGCGGCAGTATCCAGCGGGTCTGTATTGTTCGGATCAAGAACGACCCTGACGATACGACGTTCTCCATGTCTGACCGGATTGGCGCTGGATTTAACAGTGACCACGATGGTAGAATTATTGCCATCGTTATAAACTTCCTTAATTGCTGGAAACTCTCGCTAGACAGTTACACCACAGCGGATGTAGAAATACAATACGCCACGGTTTGAAAAGTAATTGGTAGAGACAATCAGCAGCGAAGACGCTAAAGAACGCTGTGAAGCGTGCTACGCGTAACGTTCAACGACTATCGAAAGCACAGCTATGCTGGAAGCGAGTAGAGTAGAGCCAAGTGGTAGGCGCCAGCCTTTAAATCGAAACAGGAAGCATCCGTAAGGATGAAGATATAGTCTAAACCGGTGGGTGACCATCGGAGTCTTAAATCTGGACAATTTAAGACAGCCGGAAATAACGAGCCGGCAGCTTCTACGACAAATTGAAAAGGAAATCAATGGAAAGAAAAAAGATACCATTTAGCAATGACTTTTACGTCGACACTGACGGCAATGTCTATGGTGTCGACGGAAATAAAAGAAACACTTGCGTTAACGGCGACGGCTACATAACCGTCAACATAAAAACTAGCGAAAACTTGTGGATAACTTTTGGAGTTCACAGGCTAGTAGCTATAACTCATATACCAAGAAAGAGACCGGATCAACATCAAGTTAATCACAGAGATCTTGATTTAACCAACAACCGCGCGACCAACTTAGAGTGGGTGACAGCCTTAGAGAACAACACTCACAGCGCGGTGATGCGAGCTGACCGATCGTGTATTTCGGTATACGCGGTAAAGGCTGGTGTGCCAACAGCTGGCTACTATAATGCGCACGACGCCGCTAAAGCACATGCGAGCACAGCGCTAGATGTTTGGGATTCGATAAAAGACGGTACGGAAATTGCGGGTGTTATCTTCTGTTTCCGTAAAGCTAGTCATTCCCTACCTGCCGAGCTGACCCATAACAGACGAAACAACTTTAAGTCAGATGCCGATAGAACATCCGCGGCTGTAAAGTCCATGGATATCTACTCCGGCGAAGAACGACATTTCAGTTCAATAGGTGAGGCTGCACGGTACTTCCAGACAAGTCCGAGTCACATCTATGTCTCTATATCTAAAACGGCGTATCCGCGTGTTTTTCGCAAGCGGTATCAAATCGCCTACAGTTGTAATGATTTTCCGCAAATGACTGCTGCGGAAATCGAACGTGCCAAAAGCCATGGGCGTAAGCAAGTGCTTGCATTCAATTTCATTGATCGTAAGTGCTATGTGTTCCCTAGCGCGGTAGAGTTTATTAAGCAGACAAAGCTTAGTAAAAAATCGGTCACAGTCTGTTTGAAGAAAAATCAAATAAGACAAATCGGCGATTGGGTAGCAGTCTATTCAACCGTTGAAAATGCAAAGTTATTAGCATCCTATCTTTCGGGTCCAGCTGAAAGATAAGATCCCTCAATTAGTAGAAGCGATAAAAGCGCAGCAATGCGTACAATTTCCTTGGATGAGCTGAATCTCTACTTGCCGTTGACAGATCTGGTCACAATGGCAACAGAAAACATGCGTCCATATCACAACGTGTTGGGTTTCTCTGGCCCCAACGACTTCAGTAACAACATCAAGTTCCCAAAGACACACATTTCGACTTTGGCAGCTTGGATGAACGACGAGAACTACTCATGACAAAATTGCTTTACACCATCTACGCCAACGTGCTGATCGGTATTCTGATGTGTCACCTGTGGGCACTGAATCTGATCGGTCGCGTAAAGGAGCTCTGGGATATCCCGGACGCAGTGACCTCTGACCCTATTGGGTGCTATGAGCAATCCAGCGTCTATGGCGCTATCGGTCGGTATCTGAAAGGTCGGGCAAAATTCAGCGACCTGATGCGGTACTTCTATCTCGCAGAAAGTGAGAAAGCGGAACTTGGGGTTGACGTGTTCTATATGCAGCGTGCTGCGATGCTGAAAGCCGTAGCGACAGGTACGGTAAAGGCAAGTGACGCTGAAGCATACATTGCGCTCAGTTCCGTGACAAACTACCATTTCACGATGGATCGCGGTGACTTGTCGAGACAGCTCTGGTACAGTCGCATGCGATCAGAGTACTCAGTGACCTCCTTGATCAACCTTCTGTTTGATCTGGGGTACCTGACGGGTGAAGAATCGCGCAACTGTCTGGCTGTGCTCGCTGACGGTGCACACAGAGTGCATTTCACACCGGCTCTTCTTCTCGACAAAATCCTTGTCGATCGCTTTACCCAGTTATTACAGGAAGGTCTATAAATGGGCGTAGTCGCCACCATACCAGAAGCTGGTCTGTCCTATGTCCTCTACGGGGACAAGTCAGACATCGTGGCAGGGTACCTGGCACGACAGCTGGAATCACTACCAGCGCATCACGGCAATCCTTACCTGGACCGTATCCGTCAAGCAGTGACCGCCAGCTACAACTATGTCACCGACACGTTCATCCGGTCGGGTATCATGAATCAGTTGCAATCGTCAGGAACCACAGCCTTGGACAACTACTTTGTGGAGTTGACAACGGTGGCTGAGTTTCAGACAGCCAACCCGACCATGCAGCGGTACATCATGGCTCACCCTAAAGTGAAGCAGTTGTACCTTGAGCAGAACATCGACGGATACTCGGACTCCTACAAGAACGTCTTCGGTAACGAAGTCGGACACTGGGACTACAACTACCGCCGAGTCATGAACGGTGTCGTGACAGACACAGACGAGCATATGCACTATGCGTTCTATGAGGAAGATCTGGTCCCTGGTGACAGAGAGCTGCTTCCTTACGAACAGTTCATCATGGTCAACACCTACCACAACTTGGACTTCCTTCTCAGCAATGTGAAGATTGACTTTACACATCAAACAGACCCCAACGCAAAAATCAACAAATGACGCAGCAAACTCTGACCAAGACCCAGCTGGAAGAACTCAACCAGCTGCTGACCAACAAAGACCTGGTGCTCCCGGACTTTCGTCGGACTGTCCACGCCACCGGTGGTAACATCGACTGGCTTCGCAAGAACCTGCTGAAGCGCAACCCCAACGCAAGTCCCACTTTGCGTAAGTTGCTGAGCATTTAACTGTTCCCTCTAGACTGTCCTTTCGGGCAGTCTAGAGTTTTCTTTTAGGAAGATCATGACACAAAAGAAAGAATACAAGCCCTGGATCACGAACATCTCTCGTGACCAACTCCGTGATCGGCAGTACGAGAGACCCGATCAACCCGTGACTCTGATCCAGATCGTGGACCCCAACGAGATGGTCAAACCACCCTCCCACCCTGAAGACTTTGCCGCGATACACCATTTCCGGTACTACCCGTGTTTCCACGAGCAAACCCGATCGTCCAACAATTTGGACGAGGAAACAGCCAAGCTCATCCTGAAAGTGCTGAAAGAAGCCAAGCAAAGCAATCACTCAGTGATTGTCCAGTGCGGTGAAGGTCGTGTCCGGTCCGCTACTCTGGTTGACGTAGCAGCTTCTTTGCTGGACTTTGACTATGTTCCAGGCACGCAATTTGATCCCGCTTGGGATGATGCGCGTATGTTCAGCCGGGTACACGGCGCTGAAACTCGTTATCGCATCAAGTCGTTGACGGTGACGTTTGTGCCGACCCAGAAAGAACTTCCAGGCAAGAAATCTCACGGTGTCTCTGACCTCATGGTCCGTCAGCTGGCGCGCGAGATACTGCCGCTCACCAAGCTCTTGGGCGAACGCGACTGCGGCGAAATCACCGGTATCACAGCGGACGCCTGGTTCACAGAGGTGAGTGTGTTAGAGGCACCTGCTAACACCGCTTCGGTCATTGTCTGCTACAACAACAGCGACTGGTCTGTGCCAGCTTATCGGTTGTCGACTCTATTAGCGGCACAAATGTCTGCCATAGACAATCTTGCAACCATCACGATTACCAACGTCAAAGTTCAACACTAAGGAATCAATCATGGAAAACACATCTCCCACCAGCGCCTACGTTTTGTTCTACCACGCCAACTGCCAAGACGGGCTCATGGCGTCGGCGATCGCGCTCAGCTTTTTGCCAGATGCCTACAGCGTCCCCATCAATTACGACAGCCACGACGTGTCCCCGGATGATTATGTTCTCCATCTGGGTACAAAAGTGGCCAAGGAAAACAACGGCGTGGCTTTTACCGCGGATATGAAGATTTACTTTCTGGACTTCTGTCCGAAACCAGGTCAGATCCGCGCCATGTTGAACAGCGGCTATGCGATCACAGTCGTTGATCATCACAAGTCGGCCTACCAGGACTTCTGTGCCACTGTCGGTCTCGAAGGGTTTGATGACTTCAATCCAAGGTTGGCGGTGGACGCGCCAGATCTCTCCTGTGACGGATGGAAGGCATTTGCAGTTGACGGCTTTGCGTATTTGTACTGTGAGACAAATAGCGGTGCTCTGATGACATACAAGCTTTTCCAGTGGATGACTCTTGGACTGTTGACGCCCGAGGAAGCCGCCGAAGAAATCCTGACAGTGCCCAACTACGTCAAGTGGGTCTCTGATCGCGATCTCTGGAAGTTTGAGTATCCTGAGACCAAAGCCTTCAACTCCGGGTTTACCCGCTATCGTCAGGTACATCCTCGAATGCTGGTGGGGCTTCTGACACCACCTAAGGTGGACGAGATCGTGGCAACGGGTCAGGCGTTGTTAGATCACGACGATGCATACGTCGCCAAACACGCGAAGAACAGCGTGGACGTGTTGACCGTGGTTAACAAAGACACCCGTACGCCAATTGACCTGGTGGGTGAGTCGGGCGAAGAAGGTGTCTGGAAAATGGCACTTTACAACTCCAACCATCTGGCCAGCGAGTTGTGCGACGCCTACTTCAAAAGCCAAACTGAGATCCATGTCATGGCGTGTTATACAGTTGTCAGCAAAGACAAGGTGATCTATCAGACTCGTTCTCGCGAAGGGTACGTGTGTGTATGGATCGCTAAGTCATTCGGCGGCGGTGGTCACGACAGGGCTTGCGGTTTCACCACCAACCTGGCCACCTTGCTGAAGTTTCTGAAGACAGGCGAGATCGCTGTGAACTTGCCTAAAGACTAAAGTAGCAGAGGAGAAGGTCTAGACCTTCTCCTCTGAGTTACTTTTGATTTTTCTTCAGTTACATATATACACACTGAACATACCCTATTGAACTCGATCACATCTGGTCTGGCAGTGGGGTGAAGGAGTTCAACATGGCTACATACCTCTGCAATGCGTTCAGTTTCAACATGGTCGCTGCACAAACAGCGACCATCAAGATGCGCGAAATCACCCGCGAGGAGACGCGTGAGTACCTCCTCGCACCTGAAGAGTGCTGGGGTGGACTGGGTCATACGGCCCTGGACCCACGGGTCAGGCAGGCGGTCGGCCATGCCGACACCTGTGGACTGTTTGCCCACGAGCTTGACATCGCTGGCATCGCGCCGGCACGGGTCAACGTCGCCCTGGAGAAGGGCGACGACCTGATCGTGGGCCAGTATTCTGGTCCACGACTGCCCGAAGGGGCAACAACCCTCCCCGAAGGAGCCAGCATCCGGTGGCTCTTGGTTACCATTGAGTAACCGCCCCCTAACCAAGGGTTAGAAAAGACCACCAGAGGGTGGCTTTTCTTTTTTGCTTTCGATGGTGTGATCGCTACACCAGGAGCCCCTATGTACAACTTCGCAGCTCTCTCTGACCAAGGGTGGGTAGAAGACAGCCAGTCTACCCTCTCGCATCTGTTCATGTGCTACATGCTGACAGACGCAGCACAGTCACTTCTCTTCCAGAACAACCTCATCAGTCTTCCCAACACCTACCACCAGTTCATCAATGATCCAGCCGGCATGGCTACCCAGGTAGCCACCGATCTTCGCAGGCTTCTTTCCAGACACTTTGCTCAAGCAGAAGCCACAGCCCGTGCGGTCGAGATCACACCTCGGTACTACGCTGTGCTGATGTCTGCTGTTGTCATGACTGAAAAAGGTGAACAACTCCAGCTTTCCAAGGTCATGGAGATCCAAGGAGATGACTTGAGAAATATCATTGATGCCAGCAATTATGGTGACGGAGAGCGCATTCTCTCAGACATTGCTTTACGCAGGAGTTAACCATGGATCAGCACACACTGACTGCCGCTGTGCAGTCCAAAGTCACCCACTTTCAACAGACCACCCAAACCAACGGAGACGCGCTATTTCAGCAGCTGGTACAAGACATCCAACCCAAGACTATCCCGGAAGACGTTTTCGTGCGGTACTTTCTCCCGTCGTTTCTGGGTGGTGAACAGAATCCACGCTGGGTGGCGGAATGGGTGAGCATCGCTGGCACGCCTTCTTGTCCCGTGGCTGTGGTCGATGTTCGTGGTAAAGAACTGTACCGTGTACCGCCACTGTACCTGACAGAAGCCGTCACAGCTGCGCGCGTTGGACCGAGCTTCAAACAGATCGCTCAGACCGCCGAACTCTACAGCAACAGTTTGGCTGGTAACGGCGGGTACTTGATGGATGCTCTGTCCAAAAAACCCATGCAAATCAATAGCGACGATTTCCAGCGCGCCAGCCAAGTCTGGTACTCCATCTTGGCACGGTACAACATCGTTCCACCCCAAGCAGTGGGAACTCAAATCACACCACCGCCACCCGCTTCTGTTTCCGATATGTTCGAGTACTGACTCACAGCCACACCAGGGAGCCGATGGTTCCCTGGTGTGGCATCGTGTGGTCGACTTTTTTAAGAGAAAGGGTTCATCATGAGCGGAACTGCTATCGGAATCGTAGGGACGGACGGGCACACCCCCATCCAGAATGAGCTGTCAGGATTCAAGATGTTCTCTATCCATGAGATCTATCTGGGTTTTGAAGGCCAGAACAAGTACATCCCCAACGTCAATGACTGGGTCGTGGAACCAGAGACAGGGAAGATGTGGCGCGTGGCTACGCTGAGCCCTATCACCTTCATCCCGGAACTGGCACCTATCCAGGTGCAGCGAGATGTCACAGTGGATGAGATCGTCGCCGACTCCCCCACCAACTACAAGCTGTATTACGACACATCCATCTTCCCTCACACCCTGACGGTGGATGGTTTCCTGCACATCAACTCAGAAGCTGCTACCACAGCGCGCATCTATCGCGGTGAGTTTGTGGACCCAGCCAGGATCATCTCCAGGCGTTACAACAACAGTGGCGTCTACGTGGGTCATGACATCCCCCTGACACTGACAGCCTTCAACACACTGACCAATCTTGCCATCAAATCAGTTCCCACCTGCAACACCGATCAGACGCTTCTGAACGGTGACACCTGCACACTGGTGATCTATGACTCTGCCGGTAAGGTTCGTGGTCGCGCGCCTCTCGTCGTGGACAATACCACGTTCATCTCTCAGTCTTACGCTGAGCAGAAGTACATCGTGAACATCTACATGAAGTCTGCGTTCATCTCTGACAGCAGTGCTTCTGATGTGGACTATCCTGTCAACCTGCCTCTGGCCTCTTTCAGCCCTATCGGTGTCGTGCAGTACAACGACGGCACTGAGGTGGAGTATCCGATCGACGGTGACAAGTTCACACTGGATGGCCTGAATTCAGCCATGTCCACGATCGTGGGTCACAGCGCGCCACTGGTGCTGCGGTACCGGCTGTCTTCCAACGAATCAGGTGTGGCGTCTGTCACAGTGGATGGACACTTCATCCCCAGACCTTATCGTCTGCGAGTGAGCGCCGCCAACACCAGCTACAACGTGAAACTGTTTGCGTACCCAGTCTGGATCGATACCAACTCAGGTTACACGCTCCGTGTCTACCTGATGAACCTGGATCGCTCCATGATCTACGATGTGACTCACATCGCAGGTCTGGCCACGAACTCACCGTCATTCAACCCAACTGCCTACGGGCTGACACAGCGCCTCACCTACGCACTGAACTTGTCCACCGTCTCTGGTGTGTACAACAACTTCATCCACGTGCAAGCGATCGACGTGATCCTCCGAGCTCCAGCCTACGATGGCGCAATCAGCAACATCTGGGAAGTGGCTTCACAAGTGCCGTCTCCAACAGCGTACTACGGCACCAATATCCGTGCCACGGTGGATGCGCCCACACAACGCAAGCTGAGCATCGGTAACAACTTGCCCACGGTGACTGAGTTCGTCAACAAGGTCTACAAGACCACACATCCACTCTTCAACCCAGTCGTTGAGACATCAGCGCCCACACCCACGCACATCGAAGTGCGTCATGGCGGTGAGTCGGTGGTCATCGACATCCAGAACTACCAAACACCTGTCCAGCTCCAGAACCCTGTGCCGCCTCTGGCCACAGTCGATCTGGTGTTCTTGCGACAGACCACCTCTGGCTATCTGAAGCTCTCAGTGGCAGCTATGACGGTGAGGTAACCATGACTTTCAAATGGTGGGAAAGACTGAAGAAACGTGCGCTCAAAAGGCTACACAAGTTTCTGGTGGCGAAAGTCGATATCCTTGACAAACTCCAACTTCATCACTACAAGAACTACCCGACTTTCGCTGTCACCGACATCGGAACCAACAAAGGTGTTTTTACTTTTGTGTTCAAGGAAGATCGTCGAAAACGGGTGCGTGAGAAAGACTTGTCGAACTTCGGTGTGACAAGTTACTTTGTGGAGCTTATAGCGCCCCCAGAGTTGGCTAACCCTACTAACCCTCTTCATGACAAGGTGATTGTCGTGATCAAGGTCAGCGTGGGTGCTACCAACTATGAGGTGCTTGCCGAGCTTCTTCTGGATCTGTATCTGGATTATTTCTGATTGACAAACTCACAGACACACAGGGGATACCTGTGTGTCTGTGAGAGTTCTTTGAAAAATCTTCGGTTACATATATAGTTACTGAACATACTCCATTGATCTCAGCCACAGTCGGCTTAGCAGTGGAGTGAAGGAGTACAACGTGGGAAAACAAATTGTGATTAAAGCCGCCGACATGGCGGCAGCTGGGTGGGTCGCCACCCATACGGTCCAACAGGGCCGCGTGGTCGCCGACGATCATACCGGCGATCCGGTCGTGATCACCGGCGACGCCTGGACCACGTGGACGCACACCTGTGGTGCGTCCATCCGGGCGTACCACAAGACTGACTTCGTCGCGGATTGCCGCGGCGGAGGAGAGAACGAGGCGGTGTTCCGCCACCTCGGGTTATTGGACCTACCACACACCCGGTGGTAGTCTCTAAGCCACAGCTCCTGAACAGGAGGGTAAACTGTTCAAAACGGCAACTGCACCTGGCCGTTAGATCTGACTGTGCCATATAGCGCTACAGAGATCAGGGTGTGAGGAGAGAAAGTGGAAGAACGCCAGTTGACAGCGCGAGGACCAGCCTCGCGCTCCCGCGCTGAGGCCTGGGTGGCCTGGGAAGCGGCCATAGTTGAGTTTAACACTCTCTTTGCACAGAAGCGCGAAGAGAAGAAGAAACTCACTAAGGTCGAACTTGCACTGCTTCGCCGCAAGTTCGACCTGGTAGCACTTGAGGTGCTACCCAACCGCGGAACCATGAAGGCGGTTCCGCTAGGCGGAACCACTCCCGTGGAGGTGTCGATCGGTGGTACCACCCTGAAGTGGTCTGCCTTCGAGATCACTGCAAAATACCCCCAACTGCGCGCGGCCCAGCTTGAGTTGTTCGCGGCAACGGGGGCGCCACCCACTGCGGTGGAACTGGGGGTGGTGAAACCTCGGACCACAGGACCGGACCGAGCCACAGTGACAGCCGTGTACCGCGAATTCCTCGCGGTTACAGGACTGCCGGAATCGGCCGTCTGCCTGGAAGGGACAGCCGCGCTGGTTGCGGCCGGTGTCGTGCCAGCCGCTCGTCCAGGACACACCGATATCGCGATATCGGTGTGTCGCCACCCGACTGACCCAGCCGTCAACTGGGACAAAGTCAGCCTTCCAAAAGGGGTGGTTGTAACAACCCACCCCGTGAATGGGTGGCTGACCTGGCGCTGCACACGCGTGCCGGGACGCGAAACCGCGCATCGGCATCCAGAGGTCTTGCTGAGACAAATGGAGCAAGAGCGGTCAGTGGGTTACCAGCAGGCGATCCGAACCTGGATGGGGTTCCGATAAACCATCCAGCCTCTCGAACAGAGGGTTAGAAAAGACCACCGTGGGGTGGCTTTTCTTTTTTGCCTTACAATCGAGTTACGCGTTTCTCACGAGCGATGTTGCTCAACAGTTCTTCCACAGACACGATGTTGCTATCGGACCGAATGCTTCCAGCGATGTGTTTGATCTTCAGTTCCAAACGCTGTGCCAAGATAGGGTTACGTTCGGCCCTGTAGTCGTCCAACAGCCGGTTGAACTCAGCTTCCAACGCCATCATCTCAGCGTGGTCGTACTCATCCTCTTCGTTCTTGTACTTCTCCTTCAGGTAGACCGTGTTGTTTCTCAGGATACTTGAAGTGTCGATACCGTACAGATGCAGGTTACGCCCGTTGATCAGAACCCAGTAGCTTAACAAAGCACCGATGACCAAGTCGTCGTTACCACCTGCGGGGTGATCGATGCGGTTGTTGATGATCACCAAAGAGCTGATCTGCTTGATCAAAGCCGGGTCTCGTGTCACACTTGCTGTGAATTTCAGCATGTGGTTCAGTGTCGTGCTGTACAGTTCAGAACGAGAAGTCACACCAGAGCCAGAGGTCACAAAGCCGATGTGTTTCTTGTAGGTTGTGAAGACCTCCACTTCATCGGGTCGAGCTCTGATGATAGCTTCGTATTCTTTTTTGTATTGCTCTTTGTTCTGGAAGATGGTGTTGTACATCCGCGTAAACGGGTTGATACCAGCCGCACAGAACTTCAGGATCATGAAGTCAATCAAAGCAGCGGCAGAACTCTTGCGCTCCATGTTCATCATGGTGTTAGGGTAGTCCATCATGAAACTGAAGAACATATCAGCCACTGTGATCAAGTTGATCTCGTTGAAAGTCGTGACACAGATCACGTCACCGATCACATGGTCACGTACCACAAAGGAGATATCGTCACCACCTGAGCCGTCAGATGTATCCACACCGATGATGAAGCTGTGGTTGTGCTGAATGCGTCGGCCGACTTCCTCTTTGTCGATAGACCACCGCAGCAGGTGGTTGTAAGGTGCATAGAACTCGCTGTGTGCCGTAGGGCACTCATGTTGTCTGAGGATGTCCAGCAGGTGTTTGTCGATAGGTGACCGCTTAGACCCTGTTCTCCACTGGTTGAAGAGATCACGCGCCAAGTTCTCTGGCGTAGACACGTTTTCTTCCAGCGTCTTTCTGAGCCACTCGTCATCCAGACCCAACTGAAGGTAGCTGAGTGTCAGGTGCACCATAGGGCGCTTAAAGCCGTTCTTGTTGGCTGTGCAGTTCTTGTAGATGATTTCGTTCAGCGACTTCAGATCCATGCTGTCGTAGTACTTCTCATCCCAGAGAGTGGCTCCTGTGGCCAACTCGTAGATAAAGCCACCGTCACGGTCATCGATATCTCCAGCCGTTGTGGTGAACAGCGTACCGAAAGGATGTCCTGCTTTCTCAGCGGCACGTCGAGCAAAGTTACCAGACATCAGCATAGCCGCCACAGCTGTTTCGATGTTTTCCACAAAGCACGCTTCATCGACCAAACTGGTGGGTGACACAAAGCCTCGACCTACCTTGTCAGCCTGCTTCTCTGACGCAGAGGACAAGTGCCCTTGAAACTTGTTTTGGAAAGCTTTCAGGTGAACCATCTCGGTGTTGAACAGGTCACCACGGCTAGAGAAGTTCAGGTAAGGTGGCAACTCGTTGTACATGGCCTTCAGTCTGAGCAAAGTCTCAGCCTTCAGACCTTCAGACTTGGTCAACAAGTTGATGGTGTTATTCAGAGTGCCAAAGTTCAGCAGGTACTTGCCTAGCGCAGTGATGGTCGTGGTCTTGCCATTCTGACGCAGAATCACCGCGATGGTCATGACGTGATTGAAGTACAGCCAGTACAGCGCGATGTTCATGCGGTTGGCTTGGAACTTGGTGGCCACCGTGCTACCAGGTGTCGGGATCCTTTCTATCTCTCTGAGATAGTACCAGAAGTTCAGCTTGCACTCCTGCGCTATCATGCCCTGGACCTTCAACGGAAGATCAGGTGCGTACGGATCTACGTTAGCCAGCTGCGGGTTCAACAGTGCCAGATGGAAGACGTTGTTCTTCACCCCCATGCGGTGATAAACCTCAGCCAACTTCAAAAAGCTTGGATTTGTTGTGTTGTAGTGAACGGTGGCACCACGGTGCTTCAACCAGTCCTGAGAGAACAGTATAGTGGTCATCGCTTCACCTCACAGTGAAAAAAGAGTTTAATCAGTCAATTTAACTTGTTTCCACTTTTCAACCATTCTTCGACCATCCCTACCTGGAGCCTAAGCCATGAGTTTTACCTTGATCCACACCTGCAAAGAAGAAGTTCTCCGTCAGAGACTCCGTGAACTTGTACCACCCAGTACCGACTATACCTTGTTTTTTGGGAGTACAGTTGGCCACCGAAACTCAGGAAGAGAGTGCAGAAGTCTGTTGCGTGAGATGGAAGCAGGTCTTCGATCGCTGATGTGTTTCAAGGTTGTCTTTTGCCCGACCCCAGACCTGGTTGTTACCTTGGAGATCACGCGTAAACAAGACGCCTATCTCCTCAGGCACCGCACAGACAAAAAGCCTGAAACGATCGTTTGACCCCTCAAACACAGAAAGGCATCACATGCTTTTAGCCCAATCCCAGTTTCTACTGAAGCAAGGTGTTCGCACCCCACTTCAGTTGATGTCTCCCCCTGTCGTTGAACGTGACCAAGTCCAGCCGCCCAGAGAGACTGTTTTCCACTACCTGGACATTGACTCTGATGTCCGGATGCCTGTCCGAAGTCTGACCTTCCTGGGCAATCTTCCTCACAACAAACGGATCCCGTTGACCAACGTGGTTGACGCAGAGACCCAGCTGGAAGTGGTTTCTGTTCACAATCGGAACCCCCAACAAGAAATCCTCAAGTGGCGCGAAGACAACACCAAAAGCTTTCGCCTGGTGGATCTGTTCACTGAGCCTAACACCGACATCACGGTCAATTCGATCGTCAACTACAACCTCCTCAAAGACCGCTACAAACTGAAGACCAGCGTGACCAGCCATATCAGCTGGCACACCAACGTGTTCTCCACGTACTGGGCTTCTGTGGTCAAGATGTGCAAAGCCGCACCATCATCCAACCAGTTTGTGCAACTGACCGTCCCGTCACTGATACCTTCCCCAGCAGCTATCCAAACTCTGCTGAAGCAGAAATCCAACACGTACGCCAGGGTGGTCACCAACCCCCACCTGAACAACATCCTCCAGTTGTTCATGTACCTCTCAGAGGCCACCAGAAGTCGCTCAGTGATGTCTGTGATCCCGGTAGAGGTGACACCACAGATCACCATGGAAATGACCTACAAGGGCCACAGTTGCTTCTTCAAGCTGTCAGACCTGGTGGGTCTGTCGGAAGAGAACGAGCTTCCTCTGAAGACCAAGTACAACGTGGATAAAGTCCAGCGTTTCTTCATCGTGGCGCTCCTGAAGATCCAGACTGCGGTGGTGGCCAAACTGGAAGCAGCTGATCCAGGTGAAATGACGCTTACGGATCAAACCAACATTGACTTTCCTCAGGTGCCAGAGACGGACGACTTCGAGGAAGATCCCGAAAGTTCTGTCAACCCCTCTCCTGAGGATCGCAAACCTGACTACGCTATCCAGTCAGCGGTCAAGAAGTCGGTCACACAAACCCCGCCCAAGCAGCTCGCATCACCAGAGTTGGACAAGTTCGATGACTTCCCAGAGATGTCACTGGACTCCATGATCGAGACCAGCTCAGCAGAGATCTCTGGTGTGACTGATGATCTGTTCATCAAGTCCATACAGGCCGCCGAAGCACAGGTGTCTGAAGAAACAGCAGACACCCCAGATGCTCAGTCGCATTTCCATGTGAACTACGACGATCATCACCTTCAGGCTGTTCTGAAAGACTCTACACCAGAAGACGTCTATACCGAGATCATCACCGAAGCCCAGATGTCAGGAGGTGTCGCTACCTCAGAGATCCGTTCCCTGAAGAAACTGGTGACCACTCGCAAGGAGCTGAAATCTCCGTACGGTGATCAGCTTCTGGACATCGACAAGATCGTCCCACCTGAGCTGGAGATCCCTCCGCCCGAAGCTTCAGAGATCAAGATGGACAACAACCTTGTCCCTGACTACTGGAAGCATGAAACGCTGATGAGTCATGACAAGCACTACGTGGACAAAGTCTACAAGAAGGATGTGCTGGCCGCTGTCTCTCACTTGGAAAAAGCGGGCGTGGTCATCAAGGGCTACGAAGTTGACAGGGTCGGCACGTCCAGTGGCAAGTATGACGTCCACAAGCTCACCCTGAAACCCCTCAGGGGCAAAGAGTCTACGGTGTACTTTCGACTTCCCACGATCAACGACGAAGGTGAGATGATTGTCTCGGGCATCAAGCTTCGCATGCGTCGTCAACGGACAGAAGTCCCTATCCGCAAGATCGGACCAGCGCGTGTGGCGCTCACCACAGCTTACGGCAAGCTCTTTGTAGAGCGCACAGAGCGCAGGGCTTACGACAAGTACGCCCAGATCACGACCCGTATCAAAGACGACTACCTGCAACAAACTGGAAAGATCAAACGGATCCTTCCAGGCAACGTCTACAACAACTTGAGCCACGTTCCTAACGCTTACGCGATGATGTCACGTGACTTCAAGGAAGTCTCTACAGATGACTACACGTTCAGTTTCGACGAGTCGGTCGCTAAGGACCACCTGGACAAAGACACGTACATCGGTGTTCATGGCTACTCCAGGTCAGAGCCAGAGAAGCGCATGACTTACTGCGGGTTCCGGAAAGACAAGCGTATCCTGGTCATGGACATCAACAGTGACATCCATCTCTACAGCAAGGGTGGTAACCACGAGCATCTGGGATCACTGGAAGACCTTCTTGGATACGCTGGTGAGTCTTTCCCGTCCAACTTCTCGACTGTCAAGATTCTTGGGGACGCTATCCCTTTAGGCGTGGTGCTCGCCTACCACGTTGGTCTCCAGAACCTGCTTGCGGTTACCAAGACCAAGTTCACTGTCCTGGAAGCCAGAAAACAATACCAGCCCACCAAGAACGAAATCGTTCTCAGGTTTGACAACGCCAAGCTGGTGGTTGTGACAGACACCGAAGAGAAGCGACTTCTGTTCTCTGGGTTCTTGTTCTACAAGGACATCACCAAGTCATACCCCATTGAGTCCTTTGGCCTGAAAGAGGTCTACCTGGAACTCTTGGAGCATCGCAACTGTGGTGTGATCCATCTGAAGGAGATGGACCTCCTCAGACAGCTCTTTATCGACCCTATCGCGGCAGCTGACTTGAAGGGTATGAACGAACCCCATGAGTACCTGAAGCTTCTCCTCAGAGCTAACAACATGTTGGAGACGTTCCAACACGAAGACCCCAATGATCCGCACGCTGGCAACAAGATCCGGGGCTACGATCGGATACCAAGCCTGATGTACCGTGTCTTGGCAGAGTCTGTCAGAAAACACAAGCTGACGGGCAACGGCAAAGGCAAGATCGAGTTGGATCCTTACGCGGTATGGAACGCGGTGACACGAGACACCACGGTCAAGATCACCGAAGAGTCCAACCCTATCATCGACTTGAAGGAAGTGGAGTCCGTCACGTTCTCCGGCGCAGATGGACTGAACAAGTCAGCCACACCAGAGTACCTGAGAAGGTTTCACAAAAACGACGCAGGTCTGGTATCAGAAGCTACTGTCGACAGCAGCGATGTGGGTCTGAACTTCTTCTTGACACCATACGCCAAGATCAGCAACATCCGAGGAAAGATTGACCCCGGGAATCAATTGCACGAAGAGCATCCCGAACTGAAGTTCTCCACAAGTACCCTACTGGCTCCTATGGCCGAGCTAGATGATCCCAAGAGGATATGTGAATTGAGCTGAAACTTGAGGCACCGTAGAACGGTTTGTAGCTATACAAATACGCTTCGGAAGAGCTTGAGTTTAAACAGTTCAGTTATGTCCCTCCTCCTCGAAAGAGGTTGAGAAAAACTTCCTTAATTGCAGGAAAAAGCTTAGAGCTTCAAACACCAAGCGTAGGTGGCGACACACACGTGGCCTGAGTAACTATCAGGGTAAGGTAACAGTTTTGAAGATTGCTCAACCTGCAGCCGATCTACTCACCGAGTAGCGGGCTCAACGACTATCGAAAGCACAGCTAAGCTGGAAGCGAGTAGAGTAGAGACCAAGTGGTCTCGAAATAGGAAGCACCCCACCTGTTGATACAGAGGGTGATGACATAGTCTAGACTTCAGGGAAATCCTGAAGCTGCACGTTATGGTGCGGGTCAAGAAGAGAGTGACCGCTGTGAAGCGACACAACGACCTTGACTGAAGATTTCGAGGGTTCATCAGTATCCAGAACGGACATACGATCGCCGCTGATGGCTATCACCAGCCCATCGTCCGAACAGGGTATGAGTATATCATGCCCTACAAAGTTGGTAAGCTCTACTGCGCAAAAGCAGAAGGTGACGGCACTGTCATAGAGAAGACCGACAAACTCATCACCGTTGAATATAAGACAGGCAAGGTGGTGGGCTATCGCATCGGTAACACCTACGGCCGCATGGAAGGCTCTGTCTACAAGCACAGCATCGCCACCACACTGGACAAAGGCAAGAAAGTCTCTAAGGACGACATCATCGCCTACAACACGGGTTTCTTTGAGCCAGACTGGCTGAACCCGTCCAGACTGATCATGAAGTTCAATCAGGCTATCACTGTGGCACTGTCCATGGAAGACTCGGTGTACGAAGACTCGTCAGCTGTGTCCCCCAAGCTCAGCAAAGAAGCTTCTACGTCCTACATCAAGGAGAAGATCTTTGTTCTGGAGTTCCAGAAGAACATCATCAACCTCCTTCCTGAAGGCAGCAAGGTCACACCCAACGACGTGCTCTTTACTGTGGTGGACGAAAACGCTGATTACTCCAACCTCTCTGAATCCAGCATCGAGATGCTGAAGCACCTGTCGAACGTCTCACCCAAAGCCAAGATGGATGGGACTATCTTCAGGTACGAGATGAAGTACAACGGTGAGCTGAGTGACATGTCTCCGACTGTCAAGAAGCTTGCGCAGCAGATGGACAAACAGCTCTACGAAGAGACCAGGCACACCTTCGAGGAGAGCAAGACCAACCGTGAAAACAGCGAGTACCGCTCTGAGGGCAAGAACCTCTTACCTAACACGTTCGAGCTGAAAGTCTTCATCGAGACCAAGCTGACCCAGGCTGTGGCAGACAAGGGTGTCTTCGGATCACAGATGAAGTCTGTGGTGTCCGATGTCTTCAGGTCTGACATCCGCACAGAGTCTGGTGACCCTATCGACGCCAAGTTCAGTTACGTGAGTATCGTGAACCGTGTGACAGAGAGTCCTATCCTGATGGGGCTGGCTGGACGGATCATGAAGAAAGCCTCACGACAGGTGGCAGACATCTACTTCGGTAGTTAAGTAAGACAGATGCACGGGTGCTTGGCACCCGTGCATCTGATCTCTTTTTAAATACATGTATACTTACTGAACATATTCTACTGATCTCACCGCGTTTGACGGTTAGCAGTGGAGGATAAAGGAGTTCAACATGACACAAGGATCGACAACAGCCCCGTTCAACGTCAGTGGAAAATTGATAGTCCGGTCAAATATGGATTCGACAAACGGGCATTCACTGGTCTCCAACCGAGGTGAGCACCAGTTCCTGGACGCAAAAAGTCTGGCTGGTGATCTGACTGCATCCAAAGTGTATCTGGAGAAGCGCACAGACTGTTACAAAAGGTTTGTAGCAGGGTTGAACCTGGTAACAGTGGGTGCGGGAAACGCCATCAAGTTTGAAAATGGCAAGACCGCGCACTTCCTTTTGAACGGGAAGATTGCCCTGGCTGATGCCGACCCAGGCAAGCAGCAGGAACCTCTGGTGTTTCAAACCTGGGAACAGTTTGCGGCATACTACTTGGCCACACACTGGTAAACCGCCAGGAAAGAAGACCGCCCCTGGGTGGTTTTTCTTTTTTGCTAATCGACATTGCTCTCTAGGAGATTTTTTGATTTCTTAACAAAGGACACCCCATGCCAGCCACCTACCCTCTTGACACGTCAGGTGTCAGTCCACTGAACCGTGTGACCAACGAGCTGCACACTGTCTCGGAGGCACAGTTCCGTGACTACCACTTTCTGGTGCCGAACTTTGCCCCGTTCTACGTGGACAACTTTGGCATGAGCCTGATCGTCAACAACGTCGAAACACCTCTGGTGGAAGACGTGGACTTCAGCTTTGCCTTGCCCTATGTGACGGGTACACGGATCACAGGCAAACAGATGTATGGCTCACTGACCCTGCACAACCTGGACGCCAATGGTATCTTGAAGATCACAAGCTACCAGACCGTTGGTGGTGACAAAGTGGTCGATCGCAACTTGGTGCTGACCATGTTGGCTGAGAAGGCCTACAACCCACGTACGACCGTCTTTGACCTGATCGCTAACTTGCCGACGTCTTGGCCTCCCACACCCCACTACCAAGACTACAGTTCGTTCTACGGTCAAGAACAACTGGTGGCAGTTCTGCAAGAGATCGTTAACGCGATCGCCAACAACGCGAGCTTCACCAGTGCCACGATCCAGAACTTCTTGAGCGACTTCAACTCAGGTACATCGACCAACTACATCCGCAAGTCCGGCGACGCCATGCTAGGGCCCTTGGAACTTCCAGGTATGCCTGGTCAACCTGAGCACGCGGTCAACAAAGCCTACGTGGATCAGCTGATCTCCGCAGGGCAAGACGTTGCTTCTTTGTTGGCCAACTACGTGACCAACGATGTTTACCAAAGTGGCATGGATACCAAGCTGGACAAATCCGGCGGTATCATGACAGGAGCACTTTCTGTGGTAAACCCGACCGACAACGCTCACGCTGTCAACTTGGGCAACTTGTCTGCTGCGATGCAAACTCTTCAGGCCCAGATCACCGCCATCGAAGAAGCCGCCGGAACCACAGACGGAGGCTATGTGACCAAGGCACAGTTTGACGCAGCTATCCATGAAATCATGGGCTACGTCTCTGGTAAAGTTCGATAAGACATGCAAACATCCTTACTGTACACGCCGTCTGCTAAACAGCAGCAGCTGATAGCACTCTATTCTGACATGGTCTTGAGTGGTTACACCACAATCAAGGACGTGCACATTAAAACCGTGTTCAGCGACATGGAAATCAGGTTCTTTAAAAAACCAGTGAAAGGTGCTCTGCTGTCGGTAGGCGCGCAGACGCTATTGGACTACGGCTGCGGCGGTAGCAATTATCTAAGTTCTGGATTTCAGGGTGATTTGTCAGCCAAGGAATACTTCGAGCTTAAGGACGTGTATCGTTACGAACCATCGAGAAACATAGACGAGCGACAACCAGCTGACGCTGTAGTTTGTTTTGATGTCTTAGAGCACATTTTTGTCGCTGATATACCCAGGGTAGTGAGAGAGCTTTTCAGTTTGACTAAAAAGCTTTTGATCGTTAACGTGGCGTGTTACAAAGCCGCGGCAACATTACCAAACGGTGAAAACGCGCATATAACCGTGCGACCTCCATTTTGGTGGAAGGGGGTATTTGACACCATAGCCGTTGAATATCCGGACATCGAGGTTAAGTTATGGTGCTCCGAAGCTTGGAGAAAACCAACGTCATTTAAAGCTTACCGAGCTTTGGATTGGGTTGATTCCGCTACGTTTGAGGTTCCTGTAATTTGGTCAAAAAGTTAACCACATCCCCCTTCTGGTCTACCCATGGCCAGAAGGGGGTGGAGGTATTTCAAATCAAGTGGCAGTCATTTAACGCGTATTCTCTTTTTTGTTGTTTTTTACAAGGAGTCATGATGAAACTCACAGCCGGCGATCGACGTGGTCCTCTTTATCTGGAACGGGATCCACTTGTAGCGGCAGAAGCCGCCACGAAAAACTACGTGGACAGCACCGTCTACGCCCACAGCGAGAACACCGCTCTTCACCTGACTCAGACTCAGAAAGACCTGCTGGACAGTCTGAATGTCGATGTGGCTGAGCTGAACTACCTGAACGGCCTGACCGGCAACGTTCAGAGTCAGCTCGATACCAAGCTGAACAAGTCCGGTGGCACCATGACCGGCACCCTGGTCCTGGCAGCTGACCCTCTCAATGACAACGATGCAACAACCAAGGCCTACACCGACGCTGGTTTGGCATTGAAGTTTGACAAAACCGGTGGCACGGTCACCGGTTTCATCACCCTGCACGCCGCTCCCACTAACACCATGCACGCTGCTAACAAGCAGTACGTGGACACAGGTCTGAGTTCTCATGCTACCGACACAGGACTCCATCTGGTTGAAGGTGAGCGTCTTTGGTTGTCCGCCGTTGTCGCGGGCGTGACGTCCACTGAAGTCAACCGACTCGCAGGTGTGACCTCGGGTGTTCAAGAACAACTGGACAGCAAACTGGACAAGTCCGGCGGCACGATGACTGGGTTCGTCACTCTGCATGCTGCTCCCACAGACAACATGCATCCTGCGACCAAGCAGTACACCGACACTGGTCTGAACACCAAGTTCGACAAGTCCGGTGGTAATCTGACTGGCTTTGCCACGCTGCACGCCGATCCGACTGCCAACATGCATGCTGCTACCAAGCAGTACACGGACGCAGGTCTGTCGACTCACGCCGGTGACGACACCCTTCACCTGACCAGTGAACAGAATGCGTTCTTGGACGCTGTGACAGTGTCGGCTACTGAAGTCAACCGTTTGACTGGCGTGACCTCCGATGTCCAAAGCCAGATCGACTCCAAGTTCGACAAGGCTGGTGGCACTATCACCGGTGACGTGACTGTGGCCCCTGGCTACGCCATCTACGTCAGCAAGACCGCTACCTCCAGCAACGAGCTGGTGAACAAGGCCTACGTCGACGCTCTGCAAGTCGGTCAGCGCTGGGAAGACCCGATCGTGGCCGCCAACCTGGTGTCCGCCAACCTGGGCGTTCCGCCTGTTTCCCCTGTCGAAGGCGATGTCTACATCGTGCCTGATAACGGGTCCGGACTTTGGGCCGCTCTGCGTAAGCGTGCTGTTACCTACCGTGACGGCAGCTGGGTGGACATCCTGGGTCGCGACGTGGCCGCCGGTGACCGCTTCGGTGTGGTTTTCTCGACAGCGACCGCGGCCGGTGCCGACCTGAACGGTTCCCAGAAACGCATCATCAAGGTGATGTCGATCGGCGCGGGTCCTACCGAAGTACTGGGTGAAGCTGTTCAGATCAGCTCGACGACACTGGTGTATGCACCGCTGGCACCTAACTTCGGCGTGACATACACCTACAAGTCTGCTGACTCGTGGGCACCCACCAACACCTCTGTGAACATCGCGGCAGGTGATGCGCTGGAACTCACTTCCAACATGCTCCACGTTCGCGTGGGCACTGGTCTGATCATCGGTGACGACAAGGTCCGCATCAATGTTGACAGTGCGTCGGCTGTCATCGTGAACGGTGAGAACCAGCTCTCTCTGGAAGTTGATGAAGCCACGCTGACTCAGTCTGGCGCCTATCTGCATATCGCAGACGCGGTCATGCTGAAGGTCAATGACTCCGTACAGAAGTCTGGTACCAACACGGTGTCTGGCTCCATCACTGTCACCGGTGCCGGCGCGCTGTTGCGTTACACCAACGCTCCTCTGGTCGGTGATGATGTCACCAACAAGACCTACGTTGACACAGCGGTCACTGGTGTGGCTGACGATCTGAGCGCCCTGACGCTCATCGTCGACGCACTCAACACTGACCCCACGACCAAGACCTATGTCGACAATCAGGACGCCCTGAAGGTCAATAAGGCTGGTGACACCCTGACCGGCTTCTTGGTACTGCACGCTGCGCCTGAAAGCGCTATGCACCCCACCAACAAGCAGTACGTGGACACCAATCTGTCTACGCACGCAACCGACACCGATCTGCACATCAGCCCCATCGAACGCAACTGGCTGTCTTCCATCGTCGGTACAGTTACCTCTGACCAAGTGAACTACTTGTCTGGTGTGACATCGGACGTGCAAGACCAGATCGACAGCAAGGTGGCCATCGGTGGTGACACGATGACAGGTCCTCTGTACCTGCACGCCAACCCCACCGGCAACCTGATGGCTGCTCCTAAGCAGTACGTCGACGCTGTTGCTGCACTGAAGTTTGACAAAACCGGCGGTGAAGTCACTGGGTTCATCACCCTGCACGCTGACCCCACGCTGAATCTGCACGCTGTGACCAAGCAGTACGCAGACGCAGCTTTGACCGGCCACGCCTCTGACGACGCCCTGCACTTGACCTCTGGTCAGAACGCTTTCCTGGACGCACTGACGGTTTCTGCCACCGAGGTGAACTACCTGGGTACAGTGTCTTCCAACGTACAGGATCAGCTGGACAGCAAGCTGAACAAAGCCGGTGGCGAGATGTCCGGGTTCATCACCCTGCACGCTGCGCCGACTCTGGATCTGCATGCCTCTACCAAGAAGTACGTGGACGATGCTGCTGCTCTGAAGGTCAACAAAGCTGGCGACACTCTGACTGGCTTCTTGACGCTGCATGCTGCGCCAACTGACGCCATGCACGCCGCCAACAAAGAGTTCGTGGAATCGGCCATCACTGCCGCAGCCGCATCTCTGGGTGGCGATGTGAGCACCAAGGTGTCCAAGTCCGGTGACACGATGACTGGGCCGCTGCTCCTGGCCGCTGATCCTGTTGCAGATCTGGGCGCTGCTACCAAGCAGTTTGTGGAAGCTCAGGTTGACGGTGCACGCGAAGCACTGGAAACCACTATCGGCACTGTGCAGACCAACGTGTCTACGCTCCGCAGTGATGTGGATGGTCTCCTGGTTGACCCAGTGACCAAGACCTACGTTGACTCTCAGGACAACACACGTTTGGCGAAGTCCGGCGGCACCATGACAGGGTACATCACCCTGCACGCCGACCCTTCTTCCGCCATGCACCCCACGACCAAGCAGTATGTGGATGCTGTCGCACAAGGTTTGATCAACAAACCCTCCGTGCGTCTGGCTACCACCGAAGCCTTGGCTGCTACCTACAGCAACGGCACCTCTGGTGTCAACGCCACACTGACCGGTACCGCTAACGGTGGCCTGGTGGTTGACGGCAAGGTGGTCGCAGTCAATGACCGCATCTTGGTGCGTCTGCAAGCTGCAGCTATCCAGAACGGTGACTACACAGTACAACAGACTGGCGACGCTGGCACCCCCTTCATCCTGAAGCGTGTGGTGACTGCCGACGAGTCTTCCGAGATCCCACGCAGCTACTTCTACGTCTTTGACGGCGATACGCTGAAGGGTACTGGTTGGACATTGGTGGTGCAGAACCCCGTGACCTTCACCATCGGCACTGACGACATCAGCGTGAACCAGTTCTCCGGACAAGGTTCCTTGATCGCTGGCAACGGCCTGACCATCTCTGGCAACACCATCCAGATCAACTCGGCCAACACACAGCGCATCATCGTCAACGCTGACAACATCGACCTGGCTACTACTGGTGTCACACCTGGTACTTACACCAAGGTTGTCATCGACGGCTACGGACGCGCCACCGCCGGTTCCAACCCAACCACGCTGGGTGGCTACGGCATCACTGACGCACAAGGACTGAACAGCTTCTTGACAGACATCTCCCTGATGGGTGGTGACGAAGGTGGCGGTGGCTTGATCGCCCTCGACGCTGTCAACATGAAGATGGTTCGTCGCACGCTGTCGACCACCGGCATCGGCATCTCTGTCAGCAACAATGGCACGGGCATCGGTGGTGATCTGTCGATCAGCTCCAACGCTACACCTGCCAACACTGGCAACACTTTGGTCTCTCGTGACAGCAATGGCGACTTTGCTGCGCGCGAAATCACAGCTGCACTGAAGGGCAACGCTGACACAGCTACCAAGTTGGCCACGTCTCGCCAGTTCAGCGCTGACTCTGTCGACATGTCCGCACCGGCTGTCTCGTTCGACGGCTCTGCGAATGTGACGTTGGTTCCGGTGTTGAAGGCAAGCGGCATCACCGCTGGCACCTACACCAAGCTGACGGTCACCAACAAAGGTATCGCCACCGGCGGTGAAAACCCCACCACACTGGCTGGCTACGGGATCACAGACGCTGCAACGATCACTCAGTTGCAAGAAGAAGTGGCTCTGCTCCGTACGCAACTCACTGAGCTGTACAGCTACGTGATGGCTCGCATGTAAAGCAAAATAGAATAGCTCTAGAAGGCCTGTAAAGGCCTTCTAGAGCGTTCTTATCTTATTACCTATACGAAGGTATCAAAAGTCGTTCAAAGCTTCTGTGAGGGCTTTAAATGAGCCACAGAAAAACATCAGCTGCGCAAACAGAGCATTGTAGAACTCGATCAACTGAGCTGTGGTGTGGATGCACTCCATCAGTTCCTTTTTGGCGGTGTTGTTCTTCACCAAGACACCGGACTGGATGTTGTGCTCGATCAGCAGGTCTACCATCTCCACCAACCCACGACTGTCTTTGTCGATCTTCTTCAAACGAGCTTCAGAGAGGACATCATTCAGGTTGCGAAGCTGCTCGTAGATCTTTTCCAGATCGGCAAAAGACTTCAGCACGTCTGAAGGGTTGGTTTTGCTTTTGTTGGACGAAGCCGTGAAGTAAGAAGCCATCTCCTTCTTCACTTTCTCCAGACGCTTCTCTTCGTCTTTGAACTTGTGGTAGCCGTAGATGCTTTCAGCACGTTCATCGCTGTACTCGTTGATGAAGGTAGCCAGGACCATGCGCAGACGCTCTGTGGCTTCATCTGTCATGGCTGAGACAGAGATAGCGGCATCTGTCAAGTCCTTCAGGTAGTCCACATACAAACCGCTGAACGATTCAGGTTTGGAGATGATGACGTGCTTGAAGTTGGCGAATGAGGTTTCCTTGGCTTTAGCCAGTGTTCGGTGCTTGGTGCTGACCGCGTCAAACACCACTTTGTCGGGGGACTGAAGTGTGACCATGTTGGCCAGATTCAGTGCGGTGTCTTTGATCTGTCCCAGAAAGGTGGAGATGCTTTCGGTAGCGAAGACTGCGCCGGTCTTGTGCCGCGCCATGAACTGGGTAGCGGTCAGTGCGGGAACAAGCGGATCGGCTTTGGTGAAGAGTGACATGGTGAGTTTCCTTTGTTGACCCGTGTGACCGGGATAGACGAATCACAAAATCTAAGCCCTTACACCTGTTATGCAGGTGTAAGGGCTAGAGTGGCTTAAGGGTTGCTGAGCAGGTAGCGGAGACGCAACTCGTCGTTGTCGGCAAATGTGCCGAAGGTCAGACCGAAGATGGTGGGTAGCACTGTGCCCGAGTAGACTTGACCGTACGCAGTGCTTGCGGTCACGTACTCCTGCACCTTGATCTGGTAGGTCACTGCCAAATAGTCTTCAGCGTCTGGGTCTTCTTTCACACCCAGATACAACTTCTCATTGTTCACATTGGCTTCACCGGGTACGTAGATCTGTACCTGAACGATACCGCCGTTGGTGGTGATGGTCCCAGAGGTGTTGCTGATGAGTGCAACAGGTCCGTGAGGGTTGTAGAACGACCAATACAGCGTTGTGCCGACAGGATAGTCCGATGTCTCGATCTCGAACATCGCTGACTGACCCTTAACCCAGCTGCACTCAGGAACATCGATCCAGACGTTGCTGAGAAGCTTCTTGCGACTCATGAAGTACAAGAAGGCGTCGTACTGCATCATGCGGTTGCTGGGAAGCACCTTGGGCAACTCTTTGCACCTGAACTGTGAAAGCAGCTCTTCCAAGATGTTCAGCACCAGCTGTGTCTGCCCCAGTGTGATTGCAGACTTGATGCGCTCCAGATAGTCCACCACAGGCTCAAAGCCGTAGATGTCATCCAGCAGATGTCGGTGAACCGTAGGCAGGTAGTCAGCCGGTTTGTTCTTGACGTTTGCCCAGTCGATAGGACGATTGTCCTGCATGACAGTTTGGTACAGGTTTGCGATCGCCGCAGAACTGTGTGCGTAGGGACCACCCAGAGCCTGGTAAGTCACAGTGACATCTGGACCCACCGCTGGGTTCAGAATCAAGATGATCTCAGCGATCTCTTTGCTGTACCGAAGTGTGGCTTCTTGATGCAGCTCAGCAACTTGGTAGTCGATACCACGCTGAAGAACTGTGGCACCAGACTTGACCAGAGGACTGTTAGGACCACAGACAAATGGTCCGTGTCGAGTGGCGACGGCTCGGACAGGTGTAGAGCCGAGTGTGTGAAGCTCATCAGGGATGAGGTTGTTGGGGTTCTGACCTGTGGGGTCAAGATCCAACGGAAAGTTAGCAGGCATAGATATTCCCTTTATCGATACGGATGTACTCGGCCACAGCGCCAGATTGCTTGACCACTTTCTTGACCACCTTATCTGGCGTGATGATGTCGTCCTCGTCCTCGTCGATCACGTTGACAAAGTATCCGATTTCTTCGTAGAAGTTGTGGCACTGCTCAGCACAGTACAGCTCTTCGTCAGAGGTACCGAACTGGAACATGTTCTTGACCATGTCCAACAAACTGTAGTTCTTGCCGAGGTGTTTCAACAACGTGTGGACATTGTTTTTACGCTCTTGAACGTTGGCCCTGTAGAGATAGAAGTTGCCCAGCATCCAGAGCGGCATCATGCGCACTGTGGGAGACGTAGCCTCCACAGCAAAGACCTGATCACCCAGGCGCACAGCAATGGCCGTGTGTGAGTAGGTGGCTTTGAAGAACACCTGGTAAAAGTACAGGAGAAAGGTGAAGATCGAGGTGATCTTGTTGATGCGCCAAGCCAGGAGATCCCCTGTTTGGATATCATCAGCTACCTCGCTGTAGAAGAAGTACTTCTCTACGTTGGGTAGGTTGCTGGAAGCTTTGACCATAAGAGAGACTCCTTGAAAAGTAGATCACAGAATTCCCGGGCTATATTCATGTTCTGATAGTTTTTTACCAAGGACAAACCATGAAACACATCTTGAGTATGCTCCTGCTGACGGTGACTCTGTCGCTGAACGCGTGGGCGGCACCCGATATCCCAGTCAAAGCGTGGGGCTTTGTCCCCATTATCAAACAAGAAGTTACAAATCACTTCCCTGAAATCCCTTACCCAGAATACGTACCGGCTCTGATGGAGAAAGAAAGCTGTATCACCCTTAAACACAGTCGATGTTTCAGTTCCACAGCTCAATTGAAAACCGATCGTGAAAAAGGTGTAGGTGTCGGCCAGATTACCATCGCCTACAACAAAGATGGATCTGTCAGGTTTGACAAGCTGAGTGAGATGACCGAGCGGTACAAGAAAGAGCTACCCAAGATCAACTGGAACAACATCAGAGAGAAACCAGAAGCTCAGGTGAGGATCATGGTTCTGATGCTCAGAGATGACTACAGGGCGCTGTACAACGTAGAAGACGAGTATCAGCGCACAGCCATGATGGACGCAGCTTACAACGGTGGTCGTGGCTCTGTTCACAAAGAAAGACGCATCTGTGGGATGGCCAAGAACTGTGACCCTGATATCTGGTTTGGTCATGTAGAGCGATACTGCTCTAAGAGCAAGAAACCAATGCCAGCTTACGGCAACAGAAGCATCTGTGATATCCATCGAGACCACGTGAAGAGCGTGATGAAGAGCAAACTTCCCAAGTACGTGAGAGCGAAGTTTTTGGACTAAGACATCTACCCTACCAGGATCACTCCTGGTAGGGTAGAGCTTATTTACGCTTTGATGTAGTAGTAGCGGCCCAGACGTTCTTCAGTCTCCAGGTTAGGGAGATAGAAGTTCACGCCAGAGGGGCCGCCGCCGAAGCTAACACCTTCGTAGTAGGGAGAAAGATCTGTCACACCGTTTGCGATAGGTGCGTGGTAGATCTGAGTTTGACCCTCTTGAAGAGAATCTACCCCACCGACCACGTAGAGGTTGTTGTTGGACGCAAACACCATCGGGTCACTCAGCTCTAAGTTGAGGTAGTATTCTTCGGTCCACGTGCCGAGCATGTTGCCAGAAGTAATTTCGCCTGAGCGAATAACGGACTGTGGGTAACCATAGGCGTCCTTACCGCCGATGAGAAACACTTTGTTGTTCAGAACGATAGTGCCAGCATACATGACATCGCTACTGATGTAAGAGTTTTCATCAGCAGGAACCAGTGTCCACGTGCCGACATTGCCGCCGCTGTCAATAGGGGCATTCATGGTGTTGGCGACAACGTCCATCGCGTCGTTCATGCCGCCGACTATATGAACACGATCGCTGAGAACCACCAAATGCCCGCCGCGAATAGGTTGCGCCAGTGGTGATTCGGCGGTCGCTGTGGTAAAGTTGACCACCCCGTCCGAGTCTATCGGGTAAGAGACAACAGTTGCGACGGTGACGTCGTTTACAGACCCGCCGAAGAGGTAGAGCTTAGCGCCGATAACTGCGGCACTGAAATCAACGTAAGTGTTGGGCAAAGTTGCAACTTCTGAGAAAGTTCCGAGAGTGCCGTCTGAGTTGATAGTCGCGGTAGAAACTTTGTTAAGTGCACCCACGGTGCTGTTAAAGCCACCAATCACATAGACCCGACTCTTGGTAAAAACGGACTGTGTGTTGGCGGCCGCATACGGCAGTGTCACGGCTTGAGAGGTGAAGGTGCTAATTTCGCTCACACCGTTGATGGTCGCGCCATATATGGCAGAGGATGGAGTACCGTTCACATACCCACCAAGAGTGTAGACACGATTCTTGGTGACGATGACGGAAGCTGCACTGATGGAAACCGGCAGGGACTCCCCATATGGCGACCACATCTGCCATCCACCGGTGCTTGGACCAGTGTAAATGTCGGACTGCTGCTCCCAGGGTCTGCCGGCGCCAGCGATAGTTGTTCCGGACACTGCTTTGTCACGAACGTAGTAGCTGGAATAGTCGTTTTGACCACCAAGGAACGCTGTTCGATAAATAACGGACGAGTTAGATCCGTTAACAGCGCCGCCAATCGAGTAAACGTAACCTTCTGTGACCGCCACCTGACTATCGACGACCGTGAACGGAAGAGCTGCACCGCTTGCCCAAGAAGACAGTGAGCCATTGGTTTGGATAACCGCGGAATACACGGAGGTACTCGGACCGCCGTCCACGATTCCACCGATGAGATAGACTCGCCCGCGCGTTACAACGGCTTGACCCGCAGCGATGCTTGCAGGAAGAGCAGGGCCAGCCGACCAATTTCCGATAGTGCCGTCTGACCGAATAGGTGCTGAATACGATGTAGGTGTTGCTACGTTGTTGACATACCCGCCGAACAAATAGATGGTGTCATCGATGATAGCGGCTTGAGCTTGATACACCGTCTGAGGAAGATTAGGCGCTGCCTCCCAGGCACCAAGACTGCCATCGGCATTCACCGCAGCTGTTCGCACGTCGGACGTGCGTCCACCGTTGGCATAGCCGCCGATCAAGTAGATGCGGTTTTTGGTTACGACGGCTTGGCTGTGAAACAGAGTAGTTGCCAGAGCGGTTGTCGTTGTCCAGCTGCCGAGTGTGCCGTCTTCGTTGATTTCTGCAAAGTGAACTGCGCCAGAGTGACCACCGTTGACTGCGCCACCCAGCACGTAGATGCGACCACCGCAGGCAACTGCTTGACTGGCCACCACACCAAGCGGAATAGATCCAGCAGATGCCCACGCGCCAATCAGACCCTCAGAGTCAATCGGGGCGCTATAGACATTAGCCGAAAATAATCCGTTAACGTACCCACCTAAGGTAAAGATGCGATTCTTAGTGACCACAACCTGAGACTGGCTGAGCGTAGCCGGAAGATTTCCGTGTGAAACCCAACTACCAAGAGGCAGTGTCTGGTCCGTATTAAAGACGTACTGTTGGCGCCAGGGTTGCCCTGAACCACTGGCGTAAAGTTCACGACTGTCTTCAACGTACTCAGAGTAATCATTCTGTCCGCCATAAATAGTAGCGGTATAAATGGTGTTAACAATAGTTGCCGCCCCGTTAGGACTGCCACCCATCAGGTGGAGTTTGCCAGATGTGGCGACCATGGCTCCCATAACTGACAAAACAGGAATTCCTCCATTGATGGCCCATGTCGAAGTGCGACCGTCAGCAAGGATACGTGCATTGTAGACAGTGTTCAAGTAAGCACTGCCATTGGTGCCACCAATGTAGTACATATGGGTTGCCGTAGAAAAGACTGTGCCAAACCCTCGGCGCTCCACCAGTTCGGGACCAAACTCCCAGTTATCAAGTGATCCGTCAAACCCGAAAGTAGCCGTCAAGACAGTCGCACTAGCGTTTGCGTTCATGGAATCACCGCCACCGATCAGGTGTAAACGGTTTTGCACGACGACCACGCCCATGTTTGTCATACCGACAGGCATAGTGCCGCGAAGAGCCCAGATACCCAATGAGCCGTCTTCGGAAATCTTGGCTCCGTAAACAACAGACGTAACTGATTGACCTCCGGTATTTCCGCCCCCGGCAACATACAGGGTATCGTTGTGTACAAAACTGGCACCACTCTGAATACCAACGTGCATGGTCAAAGTTTCGACGAAAGACCCAAGTGTGCCGTCAGCGGCAACAGCTGCGCGATAGATCTTGTTATCACCGGTGGTACCAGCCATACCGCCAATGATGTATACGTGCCCCTTAGCTGCCACCACGCTGTGATAGAGCGATACAGAACCAGGCATCGTGCCAACGTTCGACCAGCTACCAAAAGAACCATCACTATTGATGGGGGCACTGTAGATGGCCGAAGAAAAAGCGGCACCTGTAAATCCGCCAAATACGTACACCCGATTTTTGATGACAGCTGCTGATGCTCCTGCTAAGTTTACAGGAAGTGTGCCGTTGCTCGCAAAGGTACCAAGGTTGGGACTGGTTTGCAAACGGTTACCCAGTGTCTGATTGAGCCAAGGACGTCCAGCCTCCGTAGGGTAATGCGGAGCATGCAGATCACCGATGGCTGTGAACAGAGCGGCGTTGGTCCCAGAATTCAATACACCGCCGTTGCACCGATAGTGACCAGCGGGCGTTGTTTCAGACGCAAACGCCAGGATATCACCTGTTTCTACGCCTTCTACTTCCCCGCCACCACCAGCGGTAACCAAAGAGTCAACATAACCTTTGGTAACCAAATGAGCAGGATTGGTAAAGGTCACACCAGTGAAAGAAAGTGGTCCTGTCAGAACACGATCCGTGGCAGAGAAAGCGTCGGTGATTCCATAGCCGTCAAGATCACTCGGTCGATCAGCGCTGTATTTGGAAAAGGGAAGAAGACCGGTCAGATCAGACAGTTGCAGACCGCCAGCTGTGCTTACCACACCGCGTGTAAGGACTTGCAACCTGGTGTAGGTTCCGGCCGAGACACGAGTCCTCAGCGACAGAACGCCGGTACCAGCAGTAGACACAAAGTCAGTGTTGGCCAAAATGGATATACCTGGGAGCATCGTTCCGGGAAGGCGACCTTCGCCCGTGATGTCAGAAGCGTCCAGGTAACCGAAGGTGTTGTCAACAAACTGTTTGGTGGCTACTTCGTTGGAAGCAACGGGGTCTTGAGTCAACGTGAATTGTCCGTTGATGAGGTACGAGCGCATGGCAACTCCTGGTGGTAAAAAAGGGATTCACAACATAACTTTCGAGTAGGTGCCGGATCTCCGGCACCTACTCGTTACTTCACCTTAATAAAATAGTTCACATTGAACATCTCAGACTCTTTACGAGTGTAGTCAGGAAGCCCGAAATACTTGTCCGAAGTCAAGTAGTTCAGCTCTCTGTAGTAGTTGGAGTAGTCGCTCAGGCCGCCGGTAAACGGTACCTTATAGACATCGGCGATAGCTGACTCGTCACCGTATCCGTTTTGAGCTTTACCGCCTACATGGTAGAGTGCCGAAGATGTCGCAAACATCGAGCCAGATGCGCATTTGTGCATCATGGTTCCGCCAGATGTCCACGCGCCAAGACTGCCGTCAGGGTTAATTGTCGCCTTATGGATCTCGTCGCTCAGTTCTCCGGTAGAGGACCGACCGCCGAACAGATAGGCCGTCGTATCCGTAACAACAACCTTCGCTTCACTGATTCCGGTGGCAAACGGTGAGACCGCGTAGAAGTTTGATAAGGTACCGTCCGAAAGGATATCAGCTACATGAGTGTCGGTGATGGTGTCGGTCACACTGACTCCGGCTGTTCCGCCGATCAAGTACACCTTGTCAGAAGTGCGAACCATGGACCGACTGCTAATCAACGGTAGGTTCAGATCAGCTGCGCGCCAGTTGCCAAACCTTCCGTCAGGAAGAACATCCGCGACCGACGAGAGGTTACCCTCAACAAAGTTGGCGTCCAGCAGATACAGTTTGCTCTTGGTCAATACGACGTTACCCAGAAACCTGGTTCGAGTCTGCCCTAAGGCGACCCATGCTCCAAGTGTACCGTCGTCCAAAATCTCAGCACTGTAGAGTGTCGGGTTGAGCGGGTCGTCGTGGACGTCACCGCCGATCAAGAATACTGTTTTGTTAACTGCCATTGCTGACAGCAGATAGCGGCGTCCACCAGGACTGGGTACTGTCGTCCAAGAACCAAGCTCACCGGTGACGCTGACGGCCGAACGGTAGATAAGCTGATTAGGGGCACTGGACCCTCCGACTAACGTATACCCGCCTACAACGTATGCATACCCGTTGGTCACAAACGAGGTGTGCAATTGCAGCGGCGGTAAAGTCGTCGGTAAAACTTGAGTCCATGCGCCAAGATCGCCGCTCTGTGTGAGGTTGATACCCACCTGGTTTACCCAAGGTTGACCGTTGCCAGGGATGTCCTGGACCAGTCCAGCAACACTCTCGTCGTAGTAGGGTGTGTAGTCACGCTTACCGCCGCTGAAGTTGGTGTGGTAGGTCATGGTCACAGCGTTAGCGCCGTACACAAAGTTGGCCAATAGGTGCAGCTTCTTGTGCGTTGTCACAATCGACGTACAGGTGATATCAGCGGGAAGGTTTCCGCCCTTCTGAGCAAAGCTCCAGAGCGTTCCGTCGGCCGCTATTGTGGCCCCGTATATCCGAGGCAAGGCGCCCGACATACTTCCGATCACGTACATTTTGTTCTTGACAATCAGCATGTCGGAAGGGAAGTTCACCACAGGCATGGAAACCATCGACTTCTTCCAGACCCCCAGAGAACCATCTGCGTCAAGATCACAGTAGATCACCTTAGATGACCAGCCTGCGTCATCCGCGCCACCCACCAGGTAGAGTTTATCCTTCCAGACCGCCACATGACAGTACTGAATACCAAAAGGCATCGTCGCATGTGCTCTCCAGGCTTCCAGTGTTCCATCAGGAAGAATGCGCGCACGACTGATGCGGTAGGTGAAGCCGTCCACAGATGTCCCGCCAAACACGTAGATGAAGTTCTTGATCACCACCGCTTTGATCTGGTGTGTGCCCACAGGCAAGTTGGCTTCAGCTCTCCAGGTACCAACGCTCCCGTCTGCGTTGATAGGGGCGGACCAGGTTCTGTAGTCAGGATAAGAAGGGTATCCGACGGTAGCATTGGTCAGGCCTCCGATCAGGTAGATGCGTCCACGCGCCACCACCACTTGTCCCCAGGCACTTTGGACAGGCAAAGAGGGTGCTCCGCTCCACGCGCTCAGTGTGCCGTCAGCCAATACGTTCGCCACCCAGACGTTGTCTGTAATGGACCCATCGATCACCCCACCCATGACGTAGACTTTGTTGTTGGTCGCCGCCACGTAAGAGTAGGCTACTGCGGTAGGAAGAGCTTGTCCGGACGCAGTGAAGACAGGATAGCTGTCCAGACCCGCTGTGCCATTGAAATTGCTTTGCATGGTCCATGGCTTGCCAGATGCAAAACCGGTGTCAGCTCCAAACCGATCACCCACTTTACTGTGCAGCTCCGGGTACTCAGCCTTCAAAAGCAGACTTCCGTTACAACGCAAGAATGAGGCGTCGGGACGTACCTCACCCATGTGACGAATGATCGACCCGACCGGCAGTGTTTGAACAGGGGAACTTGCGACCAAGTTGTCCACAAACCCCTTGGTAACCAGGTGATCAGAATTCACAGGCACCGATGAAGAAGTCACCGGGTTGTAGGCCTGGCCGCCGCCACGACCGATCAGTCCGTACAGCCCGTATCCAGCAGCTGTGTTGGGTTTGCCTGTGGTGACCTTGCTCCAAGGTACACCGGGAACATCCGGTGTCTCCAGCTGTCGACCCTCTACAGCGATACCGGAAGCGTTCACGTTCAACCGGGTATAAGTACCTGCGGTTATACCAGAGTCGGACAACACTGTCTCGCTGGCGCCAGCCGCCACAGTGAAAGCTCCTGTGAACCCTGGGAGATTCTCGTGAGTCAACGCGCCAGAAACAAAAGCAGAGCCAGGGATGTTTGCAAACACATTGTCCACGTATTGTTTCGTAACAGCGTGGTTAGGTTGTGTGGGAGCCACCGTCATGAACAGAGGGGCTTGCGCTTGAATAGTCGACATAAAAAACTCCAGTAGAGTGACCCTGAACTAAAGCATTTTTTCTTGCCAGACTCGGGCATGATCTGATCTTACCCTCCTATCTCCCATGAACAACATCCCCACACTCCAGAAGGTCAAGTCCCCTTGTGGGCGGTTGACCTATCTGACAACCTCGGATATCCATCTGGGACATCCCAGAACACCCACAAGCCATATTGCATCTTCTTTTGTCAACACCATACTGACAGAAGAGAACCAGGACATCGATATCCTGTTCATTAACGGTGACCTGTACGACAGATTGCTGACACTGAAATCTGTCTGCGCTCAACAAGCTATCCAGTTCTTTCATCGATTGCTGGACTACTGCTATACCTATCAGATCAAACTGCGTGTCCTGGAAGGTACACCAGACCACGACTGGTATCAGTCAACTGTTCTGGTGAAGCTGAACGACATGCGTCAGCACAAAGTAGATTTGGCCTATCACCGTGTCTTGGACATAGAGTACTTCCCAGAGTACGACAGGCATGTTCTCTATATCCCTGACGTCTGGTGCAAATCCCAAGAAGACCTAGAGCGTCAAGTCAACGAGAAGCTGAGTCAGCATGGGATAACTCAGGTGGACATGGCGATGCTGCACGGTCAGTTCAGCTATCAGGTAGCGCACATGCAAACAAAAGCCTTTACCTACGATGAAGCGTACATGCTTCGCCTGGTCAAGGGCTTTATCCATATAGGTCACTTCCACACCCACACCAGCTTTGACCGTATCGTCGCCAATGGCAGCCTAGAAAGACTGGCGCAAAACGAAGAAGAGCCTAAAGGGTATGTCAAAGTCATCGGTGATCGTTGGACCTTTCATATCAACACTCAAGCCTGGATCTACAAGACTGTCAAGATCACACCCAAGTTCACACTTCAGAAGCTAGACAAACTCATGCAGACTTTTCCAGAAGGCTCTTATGTCCGACTTCTGGTAGAAGAGACTCATGAACTGGCGCTTGTGTTCAAGGAACTGCAGATCAGGTACCAGCATATCAACCTGACTAAAAAGACGCCCAAAGGGGCATCTGAAGACCTTGCAGGCACATATATACCAGATGCCAACGATCTTACGAAAGCTGTGCAGATGTTCACCGAAACCAGCATCTACGACATGCTGGTAACTTCTGTCCAGCAAAAGCACCAACTCACACCCACTGAACATCAGAAGTTTATGAAATTTGCTTCTGTGTTCAAAGCGGACTTTTCCACTGAAACCATGAAAGACTGACACCATGGAAAATGAGGATATCTTCCTTGCCAGAGCCACGTCAGGTTTCCCTGTCAGCATAGGGACCAGCTTGGCCCTAGAGACGATCTTTGATCCGGTCTCCCAGGTCATAGACCCTGACAGAAAACCACCACCCAAGGCCAACCGAGGTAACTACAATGCCTACCTCATCAACCTGAACACCATTGTCCGAAACATCATTCAAGGTGTCAAGACACCCGGTAAGGTGTTCTTTGATGTGGACTCTTACTACAAGGTGTTGACACAAGAGATCGAGTACCTGAAGCATCTGTTCAGCTACGAGAACCTCAACCTGGTGATCTACTCGCACACCTACGAGACACCCAGTAAGAAGCACAGCGACGTCATCCGAACTGTTTCCACAGATCAACAAAAGCTGACACAAGCTATCCAATACAACTGTGTCACACGCGCACAGAAAGAACACGGGTTCACCGTGTACAAAGAACACTTGGAAGTTCCTAAAGGTATGTCAGCTCTGGTGCTGACTCACGTACCGTGGGACCTTCTGAGTCACAGCTCTTTTCTCAGGCTGGATCTCCTGGAGTCACACACAGGTGCGATCAAGACCAGGAAAGACTGGAACACCAAGTACTTCAAAATCAAGGACACAGACATGTCGTTCTTGCCTTTTGTTGAACCCCTCTTGGTGAAGCTGGGTGATAACGTCATGTTCCATCCGTCCCCTGTCAAGGAGCGGATGGAGCTGATCGAATCACTGAAAAAGAAAAACGCTCACCCACTCATGAGTGAGATGACTTACAAACTGTTGACAGCAACTTAAAGGACCCACCATGGCTGATAAAACCACGTACATCGTAGGCTTGCACAAGAGCCAAATAGAACAACTGAGTGCCTTCCAACATCTTCCAGATTCATGGACGGACGCAGAGGGTAATACCTATACAGTTGTCGAAGCTAACGACTGCAAGCTCAACGTCATCAACGGGGAACATTCCTGCGTTTTTGATCTTTATATATCGTTTCTTGGAGATGCGGTTGTTCCAACACGTCGCGACAGCTACGCTGGGATCGAATTCTTCCGGGTTTCCAAAGACCATCAGGCCGCCTTCGTCAACAGGGTGGCAAAACTTGCGCAGTTTACAGACTTCCATCCCATGCGCTCTTGGTCAGAACCGCGTCACGTGTTGACTGATAAGCGGTATCTGGTGCTGAAACCCTCGCTAGGGGCCCGTGGCGTCGGTCAACTGTTTGTGGACACCCACGCGATCAGTCTCTGGAAAGTGCATGAGACTATTCATTTCATGAAGCAAAAAACCGAAGGAGTATTTGATTTCATGCGGGAAAGGCTGGTGACACCCAAAGACGGGAAACCGGCGGCACCCTGCTCCTTTTCAACTGAAGGTGACCGCCCCACAAAGTCTGGGACTGCAGTGCCAGAGGGGGTCAGTTTGTTGATGGGAGACTTTATCATCGAAGAGATGGTTGAGAATGTGGCGCTAGAGTTTCGTGTTTTAACAGATGAACATGGTCACCCTTGGCACATTTCAGAAAGAACAACGGCACCACTGGGCAACTCTTTTGGCGATGACCTGATCCCTCGAAAGGTTGTCACAGGGGGTAACGGTCCTCAGGACTGGATTCACATTAACGGCAAAATCACAGAGGATCAAATCGACAAGATGGCAAACAGAAGCCTGGCTATAGCGCTGTTTATGGATCGGGCAACTGAGTACGTGAACTTGCTTAATTACGCTATGCGAGGTATATCCGCTCTTCAGTTGCCCCTACACAGTGTCGATCTGTTTATCACATCCGACCGGAAGTGGGGTATTTTTGAATTCAGCTGTGAGTTCGGAAAGGGAACAGTTGATCCTAGACACCTAACTGAGTGTGCAAAAAAGTTCATAGCGTATCACTGTCACCAACGCTGATAAACTCTACCTCACCTCGGTTTGTCCGAGGTGAGGTAGAGCATTGGTTTTTAGATCAAAACCTCGGGGATGTCGACAGCGGCCAGCTCGGCTTCTGTGGTGGCTGCGGCGATCTGCGAACGCTTCACTTCAGCTTCAAAGAAGCCGTTGTCGAAAGAGGTCAGGATGGCGGTGGCAATGCCCTTCAGCGTATCGATGTCCGCCAAAGGGAACGGCACTTTGTTCACGTCAAACCAAGCGGGCGGCAGGAAACCGATCGACGAATGCACCGTCAAAGCCTGAGTCACGCGAGAGCGGCTCAGCTCATCAGCGTCGAACATGCGGCCCTCGTGTTCAACAGGGCGATTGATGTGCTGTTCACGCCACTTGGCAAAGCGAACCATGGCGGCAGCCTTCAGGTTGTCCAGGGTCACGGTCACAACAGGCACAGGGATCTGCACCCAAGACTTGCCGACGACTGTGACGTAGTGGTCGGGCAGCGCTTCAGGACGAGGGTCAACTGTGGTGTCGGGAGGAAGGATGGGGTTGCCAGCGGGATCAGTGTCCACAGTGATCTGCTTGACGACGCCACCCACGTTACGGTATGCCTGCATGAGAAACTCCTATAGAGAAGAGGGGGAAAACTTCAAACCATTGAACTCCCCAGAGAGGGGTAAGTAAGTTTATTTAACCAGCTGGCTATGTTCTGATTTTTCAGACGAAGATCCAGCTAACGTCAATTTCATCAACCGGAGTAAACCAGATGTCTGAGCCCAAACCACTTATTTACAAGACCTATTACGACCTGGCCAAAGTCGTTCTGTGGGCTGACAGCCCTGTCGCAGAAGACGGCAAGCGCGCTTCCTTCAAGCTGGGGTTCCGCGATGGCAACCCTCGTTTCACAGTGAACACGGGCATTCAGGGTCGTGAGGGTATGATCACGTTCCCTATGGACATCCCTCACTTTGTGATGGTCATGACCATGCTGGTGGATCTGGCAGAAAAAGGTCAGCCTGGTGATCGTGTCCCTATCACTTCAGAGGCCACCGCCTGGGAAAACAACAAACCCACAGACCGCAAAGAAATCAAAGCTTTGTTGACCATGGGAATCACCGGTGAAGGCATCGTCTACATCGGACTCACTGCCAACGAGAAGCCCAAAATCGTGTTTCCGTTCAAGCCGTCCAAGTACCATGAGGTGCGTGACGGCAATAAGCCTGTGGACCAGAGCGTCGTGTCTCGTACCATGGCAAAAGGTATCGCCAACATGTTCACGACAGCTGTCGGTGTGGCCATGGTGAACTACACCAACGAAGAGTACACCCACGGCATCCGCAAACCCATGCCGCTGGTGACTCCTGGCGAAACTGGTTTCCAGAGTCAGACCAAACCCAAGTCCACGGACAACTTCAGCGATCTCGACAGTTTCAGTCTTTGATGTTTCATGCTCCCTCTTCTTAATCGAAGAGGGAGTACTTGTACCTTGATTCCGCGTCAAACCCATATATAACAACTGTATCAACACAGGAGAAAGCATGCCGAAACAAATCATCAACTATCAAGTCGCAACATCAGACCACGGTCTGACTGTCCTTCAGGTCAGCTGTGAGGGCAAACAGACGATCGAGATCGTTCTCTCTGATTTCCTAAAAGACTTGACACATGCGGCTACGCTGTACGACCAGGTCAACCAGTACCTGGGTGAGTTGTCGGAGTCCACTCAGAACCACGTGTTCGACGTGTTCTCTAAACTCTACCAGACTGAGCAGCCGGTGGACTTCGACAGCCAAGAAACGGTCGAGGCTCTGGAGAGCCGTATCGCTCATGTGACCAGTCTCTTGAACTACGAAAACTTCAAGGTCTGGCTCCGGCATCGGTCAGACAAGATCATCTATCCTGATAACATCCTGCACGACTATGTCTACGACCCGGACATGAACACCACGCAGGAGAAGACGTACATCAAGTCTGAGTACACCGACTTGATCGTGTACATCATCTTTATCCGGATCTTGACACCGTTGTTCCTGGACTACTACACGCACGTCAAACAGGTGACCCAGCACTACCATTACAAGATCTTCATGCTCTTTGCACGGAGTGAGCTGTACGAGTGCCCCGAAGCCACCAAGCTGCGCACCTACATCGATGTCAACCAGAAGACATTGATCGGATCTGGCAAGAACGAAAACCTGATCCTGACTGCGGGTCTCTCCGACGATGACATCCTGGACTCCATGATGTCCGAAGTTCTGTTCAGCAAGATCCTGCCGATCGACTTCTTTCACAAGAAATGTAACATCATTTCATATGTGTTCCAGACCATCCGGTTCAAGGGCAACTTCGCTTCGCCTGATGGCTTGTCCATCAAGAGCCGTGACTCACGCGAGACCAGTGGGTCCAGTGGTCAGGAAGACATGTCGACGTTTGAGAACTATCGCAAGACGTCAGACATGCCCATCGGCACAGTGATGGAGATCCAGAATGCGCTTTCGTCTGTTCGGCACCTGCTGATCGGGTTAGGTCGTCCTGACTTCGATCTGACCGACTACCACGAAGAGATTCGTGGCATCGGTAAATACATCGACTGTGAACTGCAAGACACACAGATGTACATGCTGGGCTGGTTCCTTGGGAAGATCATCAACCCAAGGGCTTTGTTCTACATCGAGCATCGCAAGCTGATCGAGCTGGCTATCTTTGCCAGGACTGTTTTGATCGCTGAAGGTCATCCGTTCATCGCGTTGTTCCTGACGTCGAAAAAGACCAGCAACCACAACTACATGTCCGTGGTGATCCGGAACAGTGTCAATCGTGGCGTGGTAGAAGGTCTCAGCCAGAACTATGGTTTTGTGCAAGAAGAAGGGCGTGCCTCAGTGGTGGAGAAAACCATCTCTGAAGCCGCTAAAGAAATCTCCAACAGCATCTGGACACCCATCAGTCCGCCTGCTCACCTGAAGGACCTGATCAACTCACTGGGATATCTCATCTCTCCGCCTAACGTCAACGAGCTTGTTTTCAAGTTTGTTCAGTACGTGAACTCAGGTCGACCCACCTGAGGCACCAGGAAACATCTGGATCAGATGTATAATAAGAGCCTTCATCAACAACCAAGGAAACACACGTATGTTTGCACCTCCCGCAGTCATGAACAATAACAACCTGCTGGCACCTCTGGCGCACACGCAGTACAAAATTGAGTCGGTGGTCTACTATCCGATGCGGAACTTCAACCCGATGCCCATGCGGCCCTATTTGTTCAGTGTCAAACCGGAAGCTTCTGACAGACTGGCTGAGCGCATGGCTGAAGCCAAAGCTGGCTCGGTGACACCCGGGATGTTGAACGGGATTGCCTCTGGCATCATGGGTACGTCAGCGGTGGCCTACGCCGGCGTCATCAACAGCAGCTGGGTTCAACAACCCAAGTACCTATTCATGATGAAGGTCAGTCATGTGGACTACCTGGGCACACAGATCAACTCGTACTTCTTCGGGTACACCGAGCACGACGGGATGTCATTCTTGTCCGGCAGCGCCACTATCGACACGACCATGCTTCACTGCGTGAACAACGTGATCGAGACCACGACGACCATGATCTCTACACCCATGGGTGTGGTGCGGTCTGAGAAGCTGCTGCGGTTCTACAACGCGGTGTACAACCAGCAGGGCTACGGCAATGCCACGGTGTACACACAGCGTCCGACCGATCTGTACAACGCTGTTCAGGCCACTGAGCTGGCCAACGTGATGACGCAGTATGGTGATCAACACGACTTCACCGCACAGAACGTGCAGTCGATCGTTTCACCTTTTGCTCAACACGCTGTGGTGTCTACCACTGAAAACGGTATCGCCTCTGAGTACTTGGCGAGGGTGTTGACCGGCAGCATTGTGGCTACCAAGTCACGGGAGATCCACGTTAACAGTTACCAGGTGGAAACCGATCAATCCACGATCGGTCAGTTCACCGAGCCCAACATCGCGCAGACCGAGTTCCTTCGGGTTCTCAGCCGAATCTCCGGCAACAATGTCACTCGGCCGATGTTCACCATGGGCGACTTGATGCGGATCGATCCCACGATCTATGACCGGTTCCAGGTGTACCAGTTGACGTCCGATTTCAGCAATCCTATCCTGACCAACACACCTGAAGTGGGCGAGGCTTGGATGGGTCAAGACATCGTGACCACACGGGCTTACAACCTGCTGGAGAACTGCGTGGCCCTTGCCACCAAGTACGGCTTCCAGGACCTGTCCTTCATGGCAAACAACATGGTGTCGGCTGCCGGTGAGTCTGTGTTTCAGATTCTCAACTTCAATTCGTTCCTGAGTCTGGCAGCTCAGGAGTTCAACTACCTTCTGGAGGTGTTCAAGGACAAGTTTTTCTCGGAGATCTTTATCAACGAGACACAGTCCGGCCAGATATCGATCAACATGGAATGCCACGTGAACCTGTTCGGTGGCTCCAAGATCTTTCTCCAGCTGGGCGGTTACCCAGGTGTCTGGTACACAGCACCCACCTTTGCCAGCAGCCTCTACTCGCAGGTGGTCACACCTGACAAAGGCACACTTGATGCCGCGGCACATGCCGTCGCCAGTGTGGTCAACACACTGATGGATTCTCAACCTCGCTACGCGTTCTAAGAAAGGACCAACATGGACAATTCGATCAAGACCTTCTATCTCAGCGTGGCCAATTACGCTGGACTGAAGGAAGACGACAAGGGCAACCTTGTCAACATCAACGAAAAGCTGGGTGCGTTCACGCTGGACGACAAACCCATCGCGCTTCCTCATCATGAGATCCTCAAGAACCCCGAAGGCCGCAACATCTTCCACCCCTTGAACGAGAACTACGCTGTTCCCATCAACAGCCAGTTCAACCTGTTCAAGAGCAAGCTGGTGTTCGAGCTGAACTTGAAGCTGTCCACCATCGTTCTGGCCATGATCCGGATCTGCTCAGACCCCATGCTGCAGCAGCGGGTCAAGACCTCGAAAGCGGTCGAGTTCATCTCCAGTGTCGGTGAGACAGACATGACCACCATCGACAAGTTTGCCAAGCTGCTGAAGGCTTCTCAGACTGCCAACAAGGAAGCCTTTCTGTTCGACATCTTCCTCAAGAAGAACGGTGAACTGAAAGGCGAACCTTACGCGGCCATCGGCAAGCTGAATGTTCACATTCTGACGGAGCTGAAAAAGACCCTGGAGGCTGCGGATGGCAAGTATGCTGTCTATGGGTGTACGCTGCGTAAAAAGGACGTGGTGAGCCTTCTGGCTATCTTCACGGCCCTGTTTCCGTTGCACGATGTACCTGACGAGATGACAGTGGGTACAGACCACAACACCTTCCGCATGTTCAACGCGCTGTTGCTCTCCAGCTTCCAGGTGGCGTCGCGCATGAACGAAGTGGTCGACTTGCTGAATGAAGTTCAAGAGCCGTCTTTGGATCTGGACACAGCTGTATCGGACCTGGCTTGGTCCACCCAACTGGAGGGCATGTACAAACACACTGCGGCAATCCGGCTGATCCCCGATCAAACCAACGTGCGTCTGGAAGGCCACCAGCTCAAGCTGAACGAACCGAAGTCTGAACCACCGGCTATGGTAACACCTCCGACTTTCCAAGCGGCGTCGGTGCCGCCCCCAGTGGCAGCGGCTCAACAACCTCAGCAGCTGCAAGCTGTTCCGTACCCCGGTGCACAGCAGCCTCAGCCGGTCTATCCACAGGTCCCACAGCAACTTTCACCAGAAGAAACTGTTCGGAACATGATGGCTCAGCGGCAGATGGCTGCTTACGGTGGAATGATGCCAGGCGTGGGATACCCCAGCCCAGGTATGGTCGGTCGCCCTATGGCACCTCCGACCTACTTCCCTCAACCTGTGCAGATGCCGCCGCCGGCGACATACATGCCGCCACCGGCTGTCTATATGCCACCTCCAGCGGTATACGGTGCACCGGGCTACCCGCAACCCTACACGCCAGGGGCTCCGTTTTAACCTGATACCGGAAAAGCTGAACAGAGGGAATACGGTGGGATAACTCCCACCTAACCCCTTTCTTTAACTCACTGTCATCGGGATAATAAAATGGACTTTCTGGAGCAAGCGTTTGAAGAGGAACAAGGACGCTTGGACAACACAGTTCGACGTGTGGGGTCACAGACCGACCATCTCGAACCCACAGGCTATTGCCTGAACTGCTATGAAGATGTGGCTGACAACCAACTCTTCTGCAACGGCGCTTGCGCCACGGATTACACCGAAAAGAAAAAGCGACAAAAAGGTCGCTGACTGTACTCACTCTACCGCCGGCTCACAAGGCCTGGCGGTAGAGTGTTCATTTTACCCATCAACAAAGGAAACTCACCGTGTCAAATATCGCACTCCCGCAATCTGTCCAAGAGCGGATGACTGAAGAAGTCTTCAAGGTTTTCATGGAACTGTTTCCGAAAGACAAGCTCGGTGAGCAAATAGCCGAAACGATCGATAAGTACTTCACCTGGAAAGGTTTCTCAGACAAACAAGCTGTGGGTCTGACAGGATTTGAAGCCATGGTCTTCCAGGCATTGGAAGGTTTCATCAAACCCATGATCCTCAAGATCCTGTCTGAAAAGAACCAAGAGTTCCAGAGTCAGCTGAACGAAGCCTTCCTCAAAGAAACCGTGCAGCAGGTTAACCAAGGTGTGGACAATATCACGACCTCACTTGCTATGGCTGTTAGCCGCAACATGGTGTCTCAGGTCATCGAGCAAGCGCACAAATCCGCTATTTCAAGTGTCATTACGGCGGTTGATCAATCGGGCGGATATCACGACCGCTACGGTGCCCTATTGAGCAGTCTGAACACTGCTTATGGAGCTGCCTTCCCTTATGTTCATCCAAAGACTGACACCTGATCACCAGTGACAGCACCTAGGTAGGTTAATCCTACCTAGGTAGACTGTCCTTCATTTTTTGCACCTAAAGGAACAAGAAATGAACACACAGCTTAAGTCGCGTATCTTCACCAGAGCGATTCAGGTCCCTAAACTGGACGGACAAAATTCCCCACTGGACGTCAATGGCAATCTGGTCTGGAAAGACCTAAAAGCCAACTTCGAGGTCAGAGGTACCAGCGGTACCAACAACCCCACATTTGAGCAGTACATACCGGGCTTCTACGGCTATGTCTTCAGTGGCACAACCATGACACAGGTGTGGGTGGACTTCCACTTTGACCATGACATCGCCATGAACACCAAGATCTTTCCGCATGTGCACTGGATGCCCATGACCACCAACACAGGTACAGTACGGTGGGGATTTCAGTACATCGTTGCTAAGGGACACGGACAGTCCATGTTCCCGACGACCTCTGACACCATCTACGTGGACCATCCGATCACACAGAACTCACGGTACATGCACATGGTCACAGAGGTACCCGAAGAGTTAGGTATATTGTCTTCAGAGATAGAACCTGACTCTGTGATCAAGTTTCGTGTGTTCCGAGAAGGAAACATCGACTCACATAACGGCAAGGTACACGCCTGGCAAGCTGACTTACACTACCAGGTGGGTCGTATCGGAACGGTCAGTCGCAGCCCTAACTTCTTTGTGAAAGCGTAAAGATACCTCTAGGAGCGGTTAAACCGCTCCTAGAGGCTCTTATTCAATCAACGATAGGTGGCAGTACCGGAACCTTGAAAACCTGCTTCTTGCCGTCATAGTTCAACGGGTTCAAACAACCGTTCAGCTGCATGGTGTACATGTGAAGCTCTGGTGGTATGGACAGATGGTAAAACAGTCCGTACAGGTTACCTTGAAAACGATCGGCTTCCGTGGGTGTGACAGCGACCTCACGGTAACTGTAGTTGGCATTCACAAAGTCCATGTGAAGCAGGGTCTCGTTGATACGAGTGTAGTCAGGTAGCCCAGGCATGGGTACCATCAGGTGCGAAAGCATACACGTGTCCTTTCATGATCAACAAATTGTTTTCTATGTGAGAATGTTGAGAAACATTTAAGAAGGACAACACACATGCCTTACAGAAACATTTTAGAGAAGCTGAAAGCTTTGTCGCACTGGTTTTTGATCAGTCTGCAGTGGAAGTGGTACATCGAGGAAGAAAAGTATAGCAAGTGTGGAGAGTTGCGTACCAAGACCTACAGATACCATGTTCTTAAACTTCGGTTTATGTGGTACCGTATCGAGTTTAACCTACCTACCAACTGGATACCCAGTGAAAATTCAGAGTTGCACCTGCGCATCGGTCTACAGCCCCGAACACTAGAAAACGCTTGGTTCAGCATAAATTTGAATCTGTTTAACCTGGTAAAATTTGACCTGGATCTTGGAACACCAAAGTTCAGTATCGGCGGATTACTGACTTACTCTGTCAGAACACACTGTCGTTCCAAGCTTGATTTGGATCTTTACTTGGCTTGGATATCTCTGTCGCTAAAGACAGTTGCTCCGAGGCATAAAGCCGAAAACTACTCCGAATACAGATACGGGGTGTACTACAAATCCGAATTTTCTACGCTATTTGCGCGTTGGGGATCCGAACACAGGTGTTACTACAACCCTATCACAGTCACACACTACGTAGGACGGGCTTCGTTTGACGCTTTCAACAACGTTATACGGGTAGAAGGTCAAACACCGTTCACACCAAAAAAGGCAAAACACCTGGGTTTACGGTACAGCCACCGTACCGATAAACCTATTCATCTGGTTACGTTCTCTACAGTGGACGTAGACAGTACGCTTATCGAGAATGCCGCGGCGTACGTCGACCACATCTACCACAAACCTTTTGACGGGTTCCTGGCACGCATAGGGGATATGCTGCCGTTTATATGCTATCGTCGTGTGGAGATGTCTTTCGCAACAGGGGTGGGTGGTAGAAAGCTACGCGGTAAGTCCGGTTGTAGATGTGTCAGTTTTCAGACAAAAGACACGCTGGAAGACGCTGTCGTCCAGTTCCTCCAGAAAGAGGGTGTGAACACACCACCGACCTTTGGGCACACTGAACTCAGTCAAATTGCGCACCTCAAAGAAAGCCTAGGATGAAACCTGAATACAGCCCATGGCTCTCTAGCCTTTCTACCGATGAAGACCACTGGGAGACAGACGCTTTTAACTCAGCGTGCTATATCGACTCCTTGGTTTCTGACCAGGACATGACTACCTTCAACACTGAGCTGGAAATGCTGGCAAAGATGCCGCTTCCGTACATGACTCTCCTGACTGTGACAAGAATGTCTCAAAAGTACAGGGATGTATGCCCAGAGTGGCATACGCTGTTTCATGCAACTGTTAGAGCCATAGAGAAAGCAGGCAAAGATCCGAAGCCTATGCTAAGAGGCCTCTGCCCCGCTACTTGTGCGAGACGACCTTGAGCCACCAACAAGCCACACGACACCTGAGTGTCGTGTGGTCTTTTTACTGTCGTTAAGTCATTCTGAGAAACATGGAGATATCATGGACCTGACACAATTGTCCCGAACTGAACTTATACACCTCATGACCGCTGCCAGACGAGAGCTTCGAGAAAACCGTCGCTGGTTTGAAACATCTCGTCCTGACTGGGATGCCTATTGGAGTTTCATTGCATACGCAGTTTCTCTGCGAGGAGCTTGTGCAAGACGCAAGGTGGGGGTGGTTTTTGTTTCTGAAGACCAGCAACTTTTGTCTACGGGATACAACGGACGCGAACCAGGCGTGACCAACTGCATCGACTCTCCGTGCGACGGAGTAGGTACATACATAGGGCACAAAATGCCATCTTGTCAGGCGACACACGCTGAGGTGAACGCGGAGAAACGCTACCGACAGTTAGGTCCTGGCGCCGCACCCATACATACGGTTTACACCACAGCCACCCCTTGTAGCAACTGCATTCAGGTGCTGCTTAAAACAACCGCTAAGCGTATCGTGTACAGCGATGAGCACGTAGACGCAGGCAACTCAAAAAACGACTGGACGGAGGGTGGACGAGAATGGGTTTACTTCAAAGACTGACCCAGTGGGTCAAACTGAGATTCCGGAAGGGATCTGTCCCTTCTGATACAGGTGCCTGGTCACAGCGTAACTGGTACGCTTTTGACGGAGAGCTGATACGCATCGTTCAAAGAAACCTTACCACAGGAGCGGTGGTCTACGCTTACGCCCATCCCGCTGTCAGAGACAGATACACCTTCTTCAAAACGCCTTCTTCGACCACAAGAGAAGACCTGAAAGGTTTTGCTTACGTGGAGGAGATAGTCAGCCACTCGGCTGATCACAACAGGTACAGATGGGTGCTGGTGGTAGGGCTGTGTTCTGTAGATCTGAAGACTCCGCCGGTGAGTTACCACAGACTCAACCTAAACTGTTCGCCGTTTGATCTGCTTCGGTCAGATCGCACTTTTCTGCGAAGAAAGATACTGGGTCTTTTAGACGCTGAAAAACGCAAGTACCACATTGTCTCATCGGTGGTTAGCTGGTATCCCTATCGTTCCAGGAACCCGATCTGGTAAGGTCATCTGACTCAGGGTCAGGCACATATATAATCACTGCGCAGCCGGTTTATACTGGCTATTCTTTTCATCAACCGAAGGAAATGACACATGGATAATAAGCGAACAGAACTGCGCCACGAGTTTCTGTCCACCGCAGCCGATAACTCATTCGCGGGTAACACGTCGTCACCGCGCGGATGCATGCACTCCAGTCACTTTGCTGGGCGCCATGCGCTGCTGTATCCCGATGAGCGCATCATCAAGACGGGCATCGAGTACGAGTTTGGGAAGACCATTGACGATGTGCGCGCAGATCGCGACTGTATCGTCAAAGCTGTGTTGCCTCGGTATCAAGGTCGTGGCTTTGAATCACCAGGCGGACTGGTGTTTGTGGAGTACATGGAAGAAGGTGAGATCTTTATCGACTTCATCGACACACCCGTGTACAAAGCCAACCACAACTTCTTCGGCTACCGTCTGAAACAAACAGATCTGGCCAGGGAACTGGGGTACAACACGCCACTGATGAAAGGCGATATCCTCTGCCAGACCAACAGCTATGGCGAAGAGGGTGACTACATGTATGGCGTGTCCGCCAACGTGGCCTTCATGTCGCACCCGTCCGTGGCAGACGACGGTGTGGTGGTTTCAGAAAGCTTTGCCAAGCGTTCGGTGTCTGAGAGTTACCTCAAACGCGTGATCTACATCAACAAGTCCACCATACCGCTGAACTTGTACGGCGATGACAAGACGTTCAAGTTTCTGCCGGACATCGGTGAGAAGACTCGTCCAGACGGGTTGCTATGTGCCGTGCGTGAGCGCAATGATTGGTTCTCTCCGGTGGATCTGTCAACCGCTAACTTGCGGGACGCTGACCCCACCTTTGACCAGATGACATACGTCAACACACACTCTGAGGTGGTGGACATCACGGTGATTCGGGGTAACAACCCTAAGCCGGAGTTTGCGTCTCAGATGACGGAACAGCTTGACGAGTACGCCAACTTGTTGGTGGGTTACTACAAGCAAGTGATCCGCACGTACGAGCAGATCCTGGCTGAAAAGAAAACGCTCTACGGAGCAGGCGCCAAGATACGTCAGACACCGAGACTGCATCGGTTCATGTCAGACTGCTACATCAAGGTCAACATGGCCGAGAATGGACGCAACCGCATGTCGTACCGGAAGATACCTATCGATCAGTATCGAGTCGAGGTGATCACACGCAGTCTGGTGGTTCCGAACTACGGCCACAAGCTGAGCGACGGACATGCCTCCAAGTCTGTGATCTGTGCGATCTTGCCCGATGACCACATGCCGGTGGATCAGCTAGGTAACCGTGCCGACATCATCACAGACAGCACCAGCACCATCTCTCGGATGAATCCAGGTCGTGCATACGAGCTGGACATTGGTGCAGCCAGTCGGGATAACCGCGTTCGGTTGATCAACACACTGACACAGCGGTACGGAGCTAACTTCTTGCAAGTCATGCCCCACGAGGGATATGGCTATGCAAGACAGTTCATTCGTGACTTCTATGCATTGTTCAATTCAGACGGTGTGGGGTATATCGACAGTCTGACTGACGATGAGTTCGCGGCTTTCTTGAAGCGAGTGGTGGAAAAGATCCTACCAATCTACTACCCTCCAGATAACGAGCGGGGCGTGGTCGATGTCCTGACTGATCTGGAGAACTCGCCTTACGCGCCACATGAGGGTCCGGTGACCTATGTGTCACCTCTGGGTAACCGCGAAACCACCGTGGACATCATCCGCATCGGTGTCATGTACTTCATCTGGATGGAGAAAGTGGCCAACACCTTCTCTGCTGTCAGCAGCAGTCGTGTCAACAACTTCGGCTTCCCTGTGAAGGGTGCGCCAGTCGACAAAGCCCGGTATCCGCACTCGCAGACACCCGGCCGATTCACCGACGAGACAGGTTCACGGATCATCATGTCGTACATGGGACAGCAGGCTATCGCCGAAATCATGGACGTGGCCTTGAACCCCATCTCACACAAGGCTATCTACCTGAACGCCCTTCAGGGTGACAAGACCTTTGATCAAAACTACGTGGTGGATCGCGAGAGTATCCCTTACGGACAAGGCAAGTCCGTGCAGGTGCTTAAGCACATCATGACCGCAGCCGGTATCGACTTCGTTTATTACAAGGAGAAACAATGAGTCAGTCCACGACGGTGTCAGCAAGAGACATCTTGCAAACCATCGCACCCGCCAGACAGCAAATCTGGGGTATCCAAGGTAAGCGTTTCAACGTGGTCTTCGAGGACGGCCACGTGTCCGAGATGAACAAACAGGCGGTCATCCTTTCTCGGTACTGCTGGGAGCTGCTGCATGTGGTCCCGGCAACGCTCAGCAGAGCCTGCGACATCAGAACCTACATCCCGTCCACCGGGTTCAATGGCGAAGTCCACATCCAGTTCTTAGACGGTATTTTTAAGCACATCTGCCGAGAAAACCATCTCAAGACCTACAACCAGAAGGCACCCTTGTTGAAAATGGTCTACGAGATCGTGGACTTCATCCAAAATGAGATCCTTCTGGGTGTCTGTCCTTGGATGACGACAATCTCTGGCAAAGACCTGATCGGCACAGTGACGCATCCAGACATTGTCAAGATTCACGAAAACCTCAGACCCACACCAGAAGGTATGGATCAAGCCTACCGTGACATCAAGACTTATGTTGTCAACACCAAAGACGCTAACCGGTTTGTTGCCGCTTACCGCTCTAAAGCTGCCAACGACAATCAGTCCAATCAGACGATCGGCCCTCGCGGTTTTGTGACAGATCTGTCGCGGACCGTGTATTCGACACCTATCAAAAATGGGTTCATTCGAGGCATGGGGACTTTGTACGAGCTGATCGCCGAGTCTAACACAGCGGCCAAATCCCTGAACGCCAACGGGACACAGATTGCCACATCACAATACACGTCACGTCGATTCCAGGTGCTGGCGGCTGTGGTGGACAAGATCTGGCAGGGTGACTGTGGAAGTCAGGAGTACACGGCAGCTGAGGTTACCCCGAGTAACATCGATAACCTCAGAGGCAAGTACTTCCTGAACGAAGAAACCAACCAGCTTCAGTGCATCGAAGGAGATGAAAGCTATCTCTACAACAAGCTGATCAAGCTTCGGTCCTCGCTACACTGCAAGCATCCGGACGACAGCAGAATCTGCACCACTTGCCTTGGAGAACTCTCGCAGAACTTTGAGCCAAGCAGCAACCTGGGGTACACCTTCTCGGCTTACGTGATGGAAAAAATCTCTCAGGGTATCCTGGGGACCAAGCACATCACACAGTCGGTCAGGAAGTCAGCTATCATGTTGGAACTTGCGGCTCAGAACTACTTCAGGCCAGACGAGAACGGGTTCCTCTACTTCAAGAAAGGACTGAATCTGAAAGGGTTGCAGCTGGTGTTACCTAACGCCTCTGTGGGGCGGTTAGTGGACGCGCTTAACATGCAACACACCAACATCGGTCTGGCCAAGATCGGTGAACTGGACTCTGTCACCATCCGTGACATGAAGCCCAAGACCCCGACTCAGGAGAAGCTGAACATCTCTTACAAAGATCGCAACTGTATCTTGACTCAGGCTCTGCTGATGCACATCAAAACGTGCACCATGGAGTCTGATCACCGAGGCAACTTTGTGATCCCTCTGGACGACTTCAATCCGAAAGAGCCGGTGTTCTCCAACCCCTTGAAGGAAGCCAACGTGCTGACGCTGGTGAACAGCATCACGTCAATCGTTGAAACCAACAAAGCCAAGATCACTGACCCCGATCAGAAGCTGGGTATGCTGATGCAGGTGGTGGCTGATCGCTTCAAGTGCAACATGAGTGTGCTGGAAGTGCTCATCTATGCCACGACCACATACAACGCCAGTGCCGGCAACTACCGACTGGGGCGTAACTCCCCCACCCCCAGTTGTGCCGGTAAGTTGGAGTTGTTCCGTCACCGAGACTTCGGTGGTCTGGCTATCTATGAGAAACAGTTGGAGGCCATCTTCAAGCACCCTGAGGTGACATTCAGTCGGAGGCTTGACAGACAAGAGCACCCGATGAACGTGTTCATCACGCCACAGGCAGCCTTCATGAACTAAACCGACAGGATAGGCTTTACGCCTATCCTGTCTTATCTTTTTATCAACGGAGCTTAGCGTGACACATACTCACAAACCAGGTAACGCCTTTGTCGAAAAGACAGTTGAGAACGGAAAAACATCCGTTATCTATCAGGGAAAACCTATCGACAGTTACCCTACCGAGGTGCTGAAGATTTTTCAGAGCATCAAACCCGCTGCCACGGACGACCCAGAATTCACGCGGCTTGTCCAAGACGCTATTGCCGAAGAACTCAGTCAACGCGCATTGGCTAAAGATGAGACGTCCTTTATTCTTATCAAAGCCGCCGTTGCGTATGCACTTCTGACAGATCAAGTCCCCGCCCATATGACCAAGGCCTACATGAAAGTGCTCTATGAATGGACCAAAGACTGGGATGTTTCGTCCCATGGCGCAGACTTTGAGTGTCGGGACCCAAATAACCCCCAAGTTGTTCTGTATCTGACAGCTGGAATTTTCCCTGATACATTTCCGACGGCAACTCTGCTGGAGTTCAGAGGACAAGGAGGAGACTACACCAATTTGGCCAATGGGTCGGCTGATTCCGTGATCAGAATGATCGCTGAACTCGGGGTGCCCACGATCATCAACATAGCGCGAATAAGCGCTGCAGCCATACCGACTTTCGTACTAGGAGAAGGAACATGACACCTATTTACAAGGTTTCTGATATCTTTACAGAAACAGAAGACGAGGCAAGAGGTGTGACACTTTTGTATCGGGAAAAGCCAATCACGACCCAGTCCTCGACAGTACTGCATCTGTTGCTGAAGATCAGACCTGGGTCAACTGACAATCCCGAATTAATGTCTCGTGTGGCGCGTGTCATCAATACAGAGCTTGACCGTCGAGCAATGTTGACAGATGAAGCCGGTCTTATCTTTCTGAAAGCGGCCATCGTTTCAGAAATCCAGTCTGGAACGCTATTGTGTCTGAACCCCGACGCCTGTGTTAAAACACTGGAAGAGTGGACAAGAAACTGGGATGTTTCATATGACGGAGGTGACTATGAGTGCAGACTACCTCAGGACCCCACAGCGGTCATGTATCTGACAGCTCGTACTCCGGCAACCAAAGTACCGACAGCCAAGCTGTGTTTTTGGAATAAACAAATGACAGACACTTGGGTTTTGCTTGAAGGTCCGGCAGACTACGTTGTTCGCCAAATCACCGAACTTGGTGTGCCAGCTTTGAAAGCTATCTACAGAAACAACATCGGCTTGCCATCTAACCCACCGCTTCAGAGTCGGTAATTATCTCAGTTCCATATTTAAGGAGTGTAGCCATGAACCAACCAACCAAACCCGAAGAAATGCTTGTCGACGACTGGATCGATGAAGTCTGTCCCACTGACCCACCGGAAGAACTTTATGCCAAGTTTGTTCTGACACATATGCGAATGCCAGCTGTCTTGCAAACGGCCTTTCGCGAATTTACAAAACTGTATATTCTTTATGGAAAGTACAGTGGCAAACCGGTTCGCGTCAATGTGGCTTCGCGCTTGGGCGACATAGGTGTCACCTTCGATCTGAAACGTGAAACAGGCTATGACGTTCGCGTGATGGTTAGCGACATTACCGACTGGTCAAACGTTCCAGGTGAACCTTACCAACCCATGGCTGTCTGGATTCCCACTCGGCTGACCGAGCACTTCAGGTCCTTGCAGACAGAAAGTCGGTCGGGTAAAAATAACAGCCCTATAGCAAAGGTCGTCGCAGAGTCGGTTGTGCCGACAATGACGCGGCAAAAGTAGTACCATGGCCAATGCGTGCCATGGGTTAATTCTATCACCGTTAAATGCGGTAGTTAATCCAAGGAGTCCGCATTGTTCCACGTAACCCTGTATAACCTGTCCGTCCGTATAGATACCAACGTGCAGAATGTGATCAACTTCATTGAGCACTTCATCGCGCAGTTCTATACGTCAAGGGCTATATCGACCGGCTCAGAAGCCACCACACCTGCGGATCGCAAGTTCTACAGCCGGATCGAAAACACAGGAACGTTCTTTCTCCATGTGAATCAGTTCAAACATCTGCTTCATTACGGTCACCAGAGGACGTTCCCTTTTCCACAGATGACCAGAGAGGACAAACGGGCGTACAGATCAGCTGACGAAGACTACCGTGTCAGAGATGGCTGGGTACCTAAGCCTGTCCAGGTACCTATCATAGAGTTCTTGACCACAGATCCTCGAATGTCGAAGATGGTTGCCCTGCAAACAGGTGGCGGCAAAACCTTTGTTAGCCTGTACTCGCTGGCTCAGTTGAAGAAACGCTTTGCTGTCATGGTGCTTTTGGCGTATGGCGAGAAGTGGATCAACGACATCAAGGGCGTCCACACCACCAACGGCAAAGACATCTTCCTTATCCAGGGGGGTGACTCGATACGCAGCGCTGTTAATCTGGCTCTGTCCGGTGAACTGGAGGCCAGGTACCTGGTCTTCTCCATCACCACCCTACAGGACTTTATCAAGCGCTATGAGGCTAACCCAGAGGCCTGTGTCCTGAGGTACGGCATAACACCTATCGAGTTGTTCCCTATCTTGGGTATCAACACGCTGTTGGTGGACGAGACCCATCAGCACTTCCACTCGGTCTTCCGCATACTGCTGCACAGCAACGTGAACTTTCAGATAGGGCTATCAGCCACACTTCTGACAGACGACCCTGTGGTGAAGAGGGTACACGATGTGGTCTACCCCAAGAACTGGGTGTACGATCCAGGTGAGCTGAACAGGTATGCCGATGTTTACGCCTTGACATATTCGATGCCGCCACAAGCGCTGAGAAGTATCAAGACGAGTCACAGAGGCAGTTCGTCGTATTCGCATACGGCGTTCGAGCAGAGCGTCATGGCTGTAACCAACATCAAGCACTTCTACCTGCGGCTGATAGAAGGGGTGTTCCTGGACTTCTTTGTTCAGAAATACGAAGCTGGAGACAAGTGCCTGATCTTTGTCGGTACGGTTAAGATGGCAAGTCTGTTGACCAAGTACCTGACAGAGAAGTTCCCTGAGTACAGCGTCAAGCGCTACTGCGAAGAAGACCCGTTTGACAACCTGCTCACAGCCGACGTATCTGTCAGCACCATCATCTCCGCTGGCACTGCGGTCGACATCCCTGATCTCCGAGTCGTGATACAGACAGTCTCGGTCTCATCGACTGTTGCCAACGTGCAGTCGCTGGGACGTTTGCGTGAACTGAAAAACAAAGACGTCCGATTCTGCTATCTGTTTGCCGAGAACATCAACAAACAAAAAACCTACCACTACAAGCGAAAGGAACTGTTCCGTGACAGAGTTGCAACGCAATCCATCCAGCGCGCCAGGCTTGCCTGACAATGTAGCTGAGCAACTGCTTCGGGCGTTGTCCGGTACCCGGAGCTCTTGTTCCACAGACCCTCTACCTCTGAGTTTCTCCTTTGAATTTTCCCAAACCCGTCAAGAAGGAATTTCATCATGTCGAATGAATACGTCAAAGCCACAGTCGTCAACGAACCCAAAATTGCTTGCATTCAGTGTGGTTCACCGGTTGGCACCTTTGGTCATCTTAAACCGATGACAATAGCCGGCCCTTGGTATTGTCAGAGTTGTGGTCACGGCCACGAAGTCTGGATGACCGAGAGTGGACCTGAGGTGAAGTCGTTTAACTATCGTCAGGTGAAAGTTCTGACGCTTCTGAAGTTGGACAAGACAAATGGACGGTCCGTGTTTCTTGTTCAACAAAGCAGCTCTACCGTACATGTGAACAGTCCGGATGAAGACGCTGTATCAGATAAAGCGCAGAGCAATGACAGGCACTATTACGAGGAACATATGTGTCCCGGCAATGTTCTTAATTGCGAAGTCATGACCTACGCTGGTCCCGACAACATTGATACCGATCCGCACGGTATCCTGCGCCATATCCAAACCGTTTTGCTTCCTAAAGACGCCGTGAGAGGCAAGTTCAGGGTATCCACAGACTACCTTTTTCCTGACGACCCACAGGCATGGTTCCATGTGTTTCCAAAGATGGTTCACCATCTCCCAGCCCCCGTTCCTGAAAGCGAGCAAACTGTGTTAACTCAATCACAAATCCGTACGATCGATCGTCTCTACGGCGAGCTCAACGTCATCTTGGACGCACTGGCTGCCGCGGACGAAGAAGCTGAGGTTCGCCTCATGTCGGTCGATGCCGAAAAGAAGGTCGTTACAGTGGTGGTCGACAGCACCGCCAACCTGTCAGGACTCCCTCAGAAGTACTTGATTTCTATTGCAGACACCCGCACCGTCATCACGTATCAGATGAACTCTGAAAAAGATCCAGCAACAGACACGGCTGTGGAATCACAGAGCCAGCCAATCATTCACGTCCCTGTTTAATCACTGTCAACATCCGCTACGGTCTCACAGACTGTGGCGGACAAAAGGAAACCCATGTCACTCAACATTCCAAAACTCATCCAAGAGCAAGCTAAACTCGAACATCTTGCAAAAACTGTGTATTTTCAAAACGGTGCACGCGATGCCTACGTTTTTGCAAGAGGTCTTCTTGCCACAGGTGCTAACAACGCAAGCGTGGTCACCAGACAACGCATGGCCGCTTTTTGCTCTGCTCGTGTAAGAGAGCGTCTCGGCATCGTTGACTGAGAAGAGGTGGGCCAGATGGCCCACCTCTTCTTTTTTATTTGATTTTTCTTCAGTTACATATATCACACTTGTACACATTGCACCGAACTTCTCACACGTCGTGAGAGCGGTGGAGTGTCGGGAGAAGTTCATGATCAAATGGTACAAAGATATCGAGGGCGTGCCCGGCTACGTCATCGAGCTGTCAAAACAGAAGTGTAACGAGTTTGAGGCTGAGCTGCAGGAGCTCGTCACTAAGTGTGGCGGTATGTGCACCATATACGTTAAGGATAACATCTTCGGGATAGAGGGGTTTACACCCCAATCCTGCGTCTTCCTATTGGAAGAGCTGAGGGATCAACTTAGCGAAGAAGAACTGATGGCGATGATCTATCACGAGGCTGGACACCTTGTGCTGGGTCACGCCGACGCCTTTAAGGATAGTCCTGACGAGATAGTTGACAACGTAGACTGGGAGATTGACGCTGACTCCTATGCTTGTCAGTACACCTCACCTAGCGTGCTCATGCGGGCTCTATACAGCGCTGTCGGAATAATCGCTGACTGGGCGGTAAGAGATCACCCATGTTGTCGCGATGAGGCAATTAAAATAATATCAGAAGACCAGCGTTTCGTAAAGCGGATAGAGGCCCTCACCGCACGCGCTGTTGTCTGATAAGAGAAAAGACCACCGGCGGGTGGCTTTTCTTTTTTCTCTCATCTGAAAAATCTTTAGTTACATATATACAAACTGAACAATCCCATTGAACTCGACTCACTTTGAGTCTGGCAATAGGGGCGGGAGAGTGTTATGAAGATGGTAATGAGCATCGCGATCATCGCGATGTTGCTTGCTGTGGCCTCTGTGGCCACAGCTAAAGAGGCTGGGGCGAAAGCCCCCGCCTCTAAGGGGGCTTCGGCCCCTCACAGCCTCCAAAATTTGGAGGCCATGTGTGCCTCTCGCCACTGGCGTGAGTGTCACACAGATCTCTCACCAGCCAAGTATCGCCGGTGAGAGAGCGTCCTGGAAAGACGGTAAACTTAGCCACCCTCCTATGCCGGCAACGGCCGCCCTGACGTCGCAAGACACTAAAGGGATTAAGCTGAGTTTTTCAGCACCGACTCCGACGGTATTCGGAAAAGGAGATAGTCATGAAGGTAGTGTTTAAGTTGAACCTGGGTCAGCTGGCACGGGCGCGCGCCCAGGTCCTGAAGGTCGAGCGTAGTGTCGATCTCGACCAATTGGACAACTACGAGGGCAACCTCGTGGGCTGGGTCGAGGACCACGGGTTCTCGTACAACAGTAACCAGCGTCTCGATCTTATAGGTGATTGTATCACCTATGTGGGTGAAAGATGCCCGTTTCAACAAGACGGCATGTTCCGTCTCTTAGGGGAGATCCTGACAGGGGAGAAAGACCCTGTTAAAGGGTGGTGGGAAAACCACCACCCAGTGACCTACGAGACGAGTGACACCTGGTTACGGTGGCATGAAACGCTGCACGAATGGCTTTACGCCAGGGCGTCTATCAGCGAGCTGTTGGCGTACATCGCCAAACCCAACAGTCGGTGGGGCGATGTACGTGTTATACCGGCGCTCTGCTCGTCAGTCAAAAACAACGGCGAGCTGCTGACGGCAGTGAAGGCGGTGGCCAACCACCTATACCGCGGTCGTGGAAATGAAAAGACGTTGGCTGCGTCATTCAGTCCAGCGACTCTCAAAGTCGCTACTGTGATAGCGAAAGCTACCCACAGTAGCTGGTTCTGACAAAAAAGAAAAGACCACCTTGGGGTGGCTTTTCTTTTTTCTTTTTCTACCTGGGAATGGTCTGAACTTTCTATCAAGGGAACACCATGTCAGATCGCACCGTCAAGCCATCCTATCCCAAAGCACTTTTCATAGATGGCCCCAACGCTTCAGGTAAAGACTACACCATAGAGCAGCTGGACGCAGCTCTCACAGCCAAGGGTTATCTGGTCAAGCACGCCTGCTGCAAAACACACCTACCCTCATTCATTCAACACAAGCGTTACTTCACCTACAACTTCTTCAATCCGTCACAGATCCATCAGGTGCTCACAGCGCACATGAAAACCATCGACGACGTGGCCACACTGCTTCAAGAGAACAGAAGTCAGGACACAGTGGTTTTGATCAACCGTTCTATCCTGACCGCGCTGATCTACAACTTCGGACTCATCGACGACGAGTCCACACCCAACCGTATCCATCAGTCACAGGAAGCCTTCGAGAAGTTTCGTCAGCACTTCAGGTCTACCCTGAGTGCAGAGACAGGTCTGCTTATCCTTGACAAGTACCACGACTTCAACTACGCACCCTACGGTGAGCGATATGTGACAGAGCTTTGTGAAGAAGTCAAGCATTTCAAACAGAAGATCAGTCAACGCGCCGGCGATGCCGACAAACCTTTTGACGCAGAGTACGTCCGTTACTTGCTCGGATCATACCGTCGACCAGACGTGCAGTTCCTTCGGTTATTCAACCATTGCCTGTTCTCACACTCTGGTGATCTTGCTGCTGTGCTGGAACTCTACTGACCCATGGACCTTACACTCCACGACCCTTATCTGGAAGGGTTTGTCAGCTCCCTGGTCAGATCCAGACACAACACAGTGGGTGTCTACACTCAGTTAACAGATCAAGAGTCTGTCCTGAGAAACTGGCGATCTAAGACACCAGAACCATCTGGCATCATATGTGACGGCAGATACAGGCTCTATCAGCTCTGGGACGTGGATATAGGCATCGTTTCATCGCTGTCAAGGGGTGACATACTCTCGCGTCTTGCAGCGCGTCCTGAGCTCTCTAAAACGCCTGTCTATCTTCGCTATGCTCACGGCAATCTGTTCTCGGTGATACTGCAAGAAGAGTTACCGCAAGAGGTGCTCTACTGTGATGTCACCACGATCGTGGAAGAAGCCGCCACTGGTCTGTTTCACCACGCCAAGATCGGTAAGTACTTTGCGCCTAACAGACTTTTCCATGGCGGACACTATGACGGCATAGACACCACCTTAGAGAAGACTTCCAAGGCTAACGTGTTCAGATGTTACACCATCTTGAACAGAGACAGTCTGTTTCTGCTTGACATGCCATTCTGATCCTACCTCTGCTGGTCTCCCAGCAGAGGTAGGTAAGCATTTTCTACCAGCTCAAGGATAGTATGATCTCAGAAACACAAGGACAAAAACATGGAAGTAAGAGTGGTACTGGGGAAGGTGCTTGCACTGATCTACCGTTGTCGTATCCTGGAAAGTGACGATCACGATGATCTGATCAAGACCGTGCTCCAGACAGTCAGAACAGATGCACCTGGCAACAACTTCGGCAGCGTGAACATCGTGGCGCGCCTGAAGGAGTTCTGCTTAGAGCTCGTAGAGAACAAAGATCTCGTCGTCAAGGAGGTACTGATTCCGAGGCTTCAGTTGACACTGGAGTCTGACGCTAAGTTGCTTGCATCGGTCAGAGAGTCGGTAGAGACCGACCACAGCGAAGCGTCCACCAAACGTATCGTGTCTTCTCTGGTCAAGGTGCTTCACAACTACTACCGTGAACACCAAGCGGTCCTGCTGATCAACAAAGCTCAGTACGACATGACCTTCAACAGAGCCAAGGTCGGTAACTTCACTGACTATCTGCGCAACATGTTGGGTCAACTAGAGCCATTGGCGACAATGTCTACTACCCTGAAAGATCCGGCTGTGGTCAGTGAGGTGGATTTTGATTTGCCTGACGAAGTCACCAAGGTCTTTGAGGAAGTCAGAGACCTGAACAACAACACGGCGGTCTACAAGTTTGGCTGGCAAGCCATGAACCGTATGACGCAAGGCGGAGTCAGACTGGGTGAAACTGTCTATGTGGCGGCACTCCCTCACCGGTACAAGACTGGAACCACGTGCTCCATGTTCGTGGACATCGCTGTCCAGAATGTCCCTATCATTCGTGAGAAAGATGCTGGCAAGAAGATCCTGCTGCTGCGTATCTCGTTTGAAGACAACCTGACCTACAATCTGCAGTTCATGTACCAGTACCTGAAGGCGGCTGAAGGTACACCGGTTAAGCCTGATGAGCTGAGCAATTTGACAGCCTCTGAGATGTCCACGTACATCCGGGCACAGATGACCAGGAACGGTTTCCACATCAAGATGATGCGGGTGGACCCTAACCAGTGGACATACTCGCATCTCTGCAATGAAATCATTTCACTGGAAGCCCAAGGTTATGCCATCCATATATGCATGGTGGACTATCTGTTGCTGCTTCCTACAACTGGGTGTGTCCAGGGACCAGCTGGTACCGACAAACGCGATCTGCTCCGAAGAACACGTAACTTCATGTCAGCTCGTGGCATTGGGTTTATCACACCAGGACAGCTGAACACCGAGGCCAAGCGTTTGATGAGGACACTCCCTGGACACATGTTTCTGGAAGAGATCGCCGAGAAGGGTATGTACGCTGACAGCAGCCAGTTGGACCAAGAGATCGATCTGGAAATCTATGTGCATCTCTTCACACACAAGCGAAGGAAGTACCTGAGCGTGAGGCGCGGAAAGCACAGGCTTGCCACAGTGATCTCTGAGGAGGACAAAGCGTTCATTCTTCCTTTCGCTGGACTGAACATCCCTATCCTTCCAGATATTGGAAAACCAGACTCATCTATGCAGACTCTTCCTAAGAGCTTCGGCTCTGGTGAAACCAACGACTTCTCAGCTGACTTGTTAGGTTAACTGTATCTCCTACTCAGGCGGAGACCTGAGTAGGAGATAGTTCTTTGATTTTTCTTTTTGTCTTTTGACATGTTTCTGATTCTATATATAGACACTGAACATCAACTCATGAAAAAGGAAACCCATGACAGACAAACGTATACTCAAAACCTGTCGTATAACCGACAACCTGCTTCTGGTTTCAGCCAAGAACTCTTTCGGTTCTCAGATGCTGCCAGGCTTTGTAACAGAAGTCGAGGCACGCGTGATCAAGGAGGATGGACAAGTTTTCAAGATCTATCGACCCACCGGGGAGTTTAACACCCCGATCAAGACCATGAGTACCGTCCATTGCGAGGGTGCTTACCGCGGCAACCCCACAGCCGTTCTTCGCGAACTTCTGCTGGAGAACCATTTTCACCCCAAGAACCTGAAAGGCGTGAAACCGCCGACCATGGTTCCGATTGGCAAGGATCTCTGGCGTGTGGTCTACACACTCAACCACGACGAGGTTGTGCCGTTCAGACCGCCGCCCAGTATCACCTATATCCGGGCCCGAGCAGACTCAGTCGCTAACTAACAAAAGGAGAACGTTATGTCGTTCATTTATAACCCGGTGCAATACACCAAAAAGCAAAAACGTTTGTCAAATGCGGAGGTCGATTTCAACAAACTCTGGGGTGACACAGACTCTCTGCCGGTTACAAAAGAAGTACTTGGATACCTTTACAGCGGAGCTATTCACGGCTGGATAGGTGCCGACTTCAGACACTGGGACAAGGTATTGCCATTTGGTAACGGATGTAAGCTGGAGCGAACCATCGCCGGCTTGGCGCTTGACCATAACAAGCTTCCCAAGGACTTCAGCGCATGGCTGACGCCGTATCGTAAACCCAAGCCAGGCCGAAAGCCAACCACGATTCTGGAGCGCGCTATAAGCTTTAATCGCGGGCGCTTCAGTGAGCTTCCCACCGACACAGAGTTCTGGACAAAACAGGTCACGTTACCAGGTGATGAGAAATGGACCACAGCGGCTCACACGGTCTTTCGGAGCAAACAAGATTCGACACCGTTTCCAAACATTGTCGATATCTGGGCCGCAGTTGACGCCGATGGTCTGACAGTGGCGGAGGTTGCCGCAAAGAACAACAGTTTGCCCTATGACTTTTGCCACTGGGGTATCCCTACTTCCACAGGAGAGCATCTGGTATTCACAGCGCTCAAATACGGTAGTCTTGTCCCTAATTTCTCGGACTGGGACATCTGGGACCTGAAGAAAGAGTTCACAGTGGCTTGTTATCTGGCATATAATCGCCGGCATCCGGGGATCAGACAGTGGTCACGCGACTTAACACCCGTGACCCAGCGCTACTATGTGCCGCTTGAACTTATCATTCAGGGAGATCGATTACCAGACCGCTATGGGGTCACACCGATGACGCATTTTGTCGCGGCAGGACTTCGACCATTGGAGTTTATCGGCCCGGGAATCGATTTTCAGAAGGTCGGCCCACAGACTCTCTGCATAGCCGTTTTTACGGGCTGCTTGGTTATCCGCGGGTCGTTTGTCGGGCACAGCTTGGCGACCATGGAAAGCGCTTTACTAACCATGCTGCGCAAAACGGCAATGGCCAAAATCATCAAGGTGCTTAAAATCTGGAGACCTGAACAGGAAACAGTTTTTATCCCTGGCGAAGAAGGCGGCACAACCTACGCAGAGTTAAACGCGCTTCACACAGAGTACACCGAGTTGATTGCGGCGATACGTCGTCCGACATTTCTCCCATGACAACCTTTACCTGGAAGAGACACGGTGGCTACGAGGTGTCCTCGAAAGGAGACACTCGTTTCTCTGCCTTCTATGCCAGACTGTCAGACGGACGCTCGATAGAGTGTCACTACCAGTGTGACGTGAAGTGCTATCAGCCAGGCGGAACCAACTGGCGCTTGGGTAAGGGTAAACCTCCACTGGACACTTCGATAGATCTCTGGACGGAGTACCTGAACCTTTGGCGACAATGGGTGATTATGCCTGGAAACATTCAGCTGCTAGACAGCCTTGCTGAAGTGCTTAAAACGCACTACAACGGCGTTCTGTCAGATTGCTATGCCACGACACCCATCAACCAAGCGCACGCTCTGGCGACGCTTTTAAACGAAAGAAGCGCCTAATGTCAAAAGAACAAATGGTCGACTCTCATACACGACGTCTGGTTGTTCATCTGAAGCAGCTCAAAGCGCCGCCAACCACAGCGTTTTGGTACAATCTTCAGAAGAGCGACATGGAACGTTTTCGACGCATGGCGTACACGGCAGCTAAGCGCGGTTTGCTAGGGGCTGACTTTCCTTTCTGGACCACGGTCGCTAACCCTAGCGACAAAAATCAGTACACGTTAGCGGCTGTGGCTGCGCGATACAACAAGCTACCCAAAGGCTTCTGTGGTTGGAATGTGGCTGTATCTTGCGCGGCCAGGTATGACCCAATCGCAAGCTACTGCGCAAATAAAAACACGTTGCCAGAAGACTTTGATCGGTGGGATCTGTGGTCACACAAGCGAAGAGAACATGTCGCGCACACCATGGCGCGTAAACATAGGCTCCCAGAATCTGCCAACACGCCAGAAATTATGACGCTGACATGTGGACACGGTACCCCAGTTGCACAGACCGCCGCTTTGCTTAAAACTCTTCCGTCTAACTACAGGGACTGGGTTACAGCCTTCCGTGTGGTCTGACAGTGGGTGAGGTCAACGAGTATGCCGAAAAATCGGAGCTGGTTAAACGAAGAAACACCTGGAACGATCTTGATCTTCTTTCTAAACTTGCTCAGGTACGAGCTCGTTTGTTCTCAGTGTACTGACATAATGAACGTGAGGTAAACAATGCAAAAACAAACACACGCAAACAACATGACAAACTTCTATTCGGCGCTACGTAGCTGCGCCAGCAAGATACGTATCACCACCCCAGAGTCCGATGTGGCATCAGCTCACCGGTACGCTGATATTTTTAAAGGTGTGCGTCCGGTTATGGTCTACCTGGAGAACACAACACTGGTTCCAGAGTTCATCGGAACAGTGACGTCTTTCGGTGTAGAAAACGAAGAACTTGTAGGAACGTTCACACCGCGCGCGCGGGGGCGATTAGCTTTCTATTTCTTGTCCATCGATCGTGGTCCTTCCCATTCCTCCGTGGTTAAAATAGAACCCCGCTATGATTCATGGGACAGGGAGTACAGTTTGCTCTGCAAGTACACCAAGCGATATGAGAGTGACTCGTCCCCGGTGATCGAAAACGGCCACAAAAAACTGATCCAATGGGTGAAGGAACACGACGGTCCCATACCTAACCGATTCTGGGACGAGGGTCTATGGGGGGTGGATCACTTCTTCCTTCGATCCGCTGCGTATACAGCGGCCAAGCACGGAAAGCTCGCTCCAGACTTCCCGTTCTGGGTAAGTCCGTCAAACCCTCATACCACTGTTCTTGGGGGTATCAAAAACAGTCTTGCGGCTGTGGCTTTCAGACACAACAAGTTGCCTGAAGGTTTTACCGCTTGGGATATCAAAGACGCCGGCGGCAACACCTTCGCTGAATATGTCGCTAAACTTCAACAACGAAAGGAGCTGAGTCGTGATCAAGATTGAAACTGAGAACTACCAGTTTGTAGGAAAGGACATCTTTTTCCTACTGGTGATTTGCGGCACCTATGGTCTCATGCTCGCGACGCTGTACCTGCTTAGCGGTCTAGCTGCTGAAAGACTTCTCGCTGAATCCAGCGACATAGAAACCTTCCAGAAGGTATGGGCTGTTTTGGTTATAGCCGCTGTTGTTTTGGTACAGTTTCTTACCTCTGCGGTAGGGGCTATTTTCCATCAGTTCAAAAAGAAACCACACGAAAGGTGAACAACATGAATCGCATCACAATCGGTCTTGACTACGACGGCACAGTCACAAGTGACCCAGAAGGCTTTGCGTTGATCGCAAAGCTGCTCAGTTCGAGAGGACATCGCGTCGTGGTAGTCACCATGCGTTACCGAAGTGAGTGTTTGAATGACCCTGCGTTCATGTTGTTTGTACAAAACGTGGACATGTGGGTGGCCACAGGGCGTGAAGCCAAGCGACCCTTCTGTGAGTCGGTCGGTGTCACCGTGCATGTGTGGATCGATGACAACCCAGCCGCTGTCGATAAGTCCGCTACAGAGATTTGGGGGTCGGCCTCTAAAGAAGGAGACCTCGTCATTGAGACCCATGACAACAGCAAGCCCTCGGCTAAAACCACTGTGGTGTTGCCCGAATCACGCGACCCTGACATCCAGCTGAACTCACACCGGGTCAAGATAGGATTTAGGACAGGCTTAGATCCGATTCAAGTCAAATCCTTACTTGACTCAAAGAAGATCGTTTCTGTGACCGCTAAGGCCCTGTGGTCGAACCCAAACGCTGGGTGGATCGCCGCCAACATACTGATGGACGGCATTCCTCTAGACGCTGTGGTTGCAACAGTGGAAGATTTCCAAATCGAAGAAGGTCGATACCTGACCGCCACGTTAAAGCCTGTGTTTAACGGCTTTTATCGGCTGTACGGTGATCGCAGTGACCCCGTACAAAGGACCATGGAAGACAGTTACCAGTACGAAATCATGGCGGCAGTATCCGCGCCGGATAGCTCTTTACCCATGGGTATCTTGGCAATCTTCGTCGATTTTGAAACCAGCACACGGATCTAGCCAATGAAGAAAAAGTAAGTAAAGACCAGGGTTTGTGCCCTGGTCTTTTTCTTTTGTCATATAGGTCGACATGTTCACAATTAGATGATTAACCCTCTGAGAGAGCCAATATGAGCACGAAAGAAATCCACCGTTACCTGGACACACTACCGTCGGATATCCGCAAAAATCTGGAGGTGATTACACCTAAAGACTTGGGACAGGACTTCTTCCTACATCTATCCAGAACACGGATGGACAAGACGGCTTACCGCCCCCGCATTGGGACACGTCAAGCTATCAGCGAAGATCGCATGGTGCCTCGTATCACCGTGGCACCCACACTCTACGGTTGTTACTTGGGACATGGAAGTCTTCACTTTAACACCACGGACTACAAGAATCCGAACATGTACGATTCGGACAACATTAAGCCGGGTCTGTATATCAACAGACTCTCGTTTGAGTACGCACTGAAGCCCACAAAGAAACTGGTCTACGACGCAGATGTCACAGACGAGCACTGGTTAGTGGCGTACAGCAAAGACACAGCTGAATACACGTCTGAAAATATCGGCAAGCTGTTTGTCAGCCAGATGGTTCAGATTCCTGTGGCGGGTCAGCGAACACAGAACTACCTGACGCTGTTTGTGGAACTCACAGATGACAAACCCATTCCGTTGAAATCGGACACGACCCTACCGATTGGTTACCATAAGCTGACAGATGTCCCAGGTCCAGAGAACAAGGACATCTTGAAAGCAAAAATACAGATCAGTCCAATTTCCAGATCTGAGTTCAACGCTGAGAAAAAGGATCGCATTGCGCTCCTGTCTGACTCTGGCTTGGTTTTGAAACCTTGGTGACATTTTTTGACTTATCTTTAGAAAGGACTGTCATCATGCGTTTTCGTTTTGTGTTTCTTGTGCTGGGTTCTCTGTTGGCTGGTCTTGCGGTGTTTCTCACAGACCCCGATGTCAGGTTCATCCAGAACCTCCCCGTCGGTGCTTCGACCATCGCCATGTTTGTCACGCTGACATTTGCGGTGTTCTACGTGGCGTTTCTCCACGTTTCTCGCAAGGGATTGGCGGACTACATTGACTTGCAGATCTGGTTCAACAAAGCGTTCGAGACCCCGCACTCCGCTGGACTTGGGTTGATCGCTGTGGGTTTGATGATGATCGCTATCTCGATCGTGATTCTGGCGTCAGCCATTGCCATGAAAGCTTCTGGCGGATAAAGCGTAAGCACTCCTACTCTGGACCTGTGAGGGTCCAGAGTAGGATGTGTTAGTTTTTGTCAAGTAGAGACAGAGAGTCGTCCAGACAGTTCCACCTTGGATGGATTGTTGGACGTGATCACACGAACAAAGTTAGCCACAAACCTGTACTGCAACAGACTCATGTTGACCACCAAGTTGCTGATGTGTGGTTGTATCTCTACATTCACGTCAGGCATGGCGTGTCTGACCGGGTCTACTTTCAACAGGCTCTTGTACCGAGTCTCGATCAGAGTGTGCACGGTCATATCGTCATACGGCGTTGTGTACAGCGTAGACGGTATCACGCCAGTCAGGATGTCACCGATCAGCTTACAGACCACCGGAGAGTAAACGATGTATGCAGAGCCGATCACGTTGAACTGGTCGATAGCGGGTTCAGGCATCACCATGTTGAAGAGGTTCATGATCTTCGTGTTGGTGGCTTGACTGACTTCAAACAGTCGAACCGTGTCTACTCCCGTGAAAGGTTTCACAGGGATCATGGACTCAGCCACTGTGTAGGGCAGCCCGTTCTGAGCGTGATTCAGTCTCACCACGTTATCAGCTTCAGACCAGTAGATCTGACCCTTGTCCTGCATCAGCCCATCTACAAAGACCGAGTACACCCGATCGTCACGGATGTCGTAGCGCTTGTTGCGAGACAGTGCGCCGTGGTTCACAAAGCCACGCACTTCCAGGTTGTTGATCTTGGAGCTGTCCAGTGTCACACCTGACATGCGAACGTGAACGTTCTGAACAGGTGAGTCTGTGTTCAGGTACTTCTTAGAGGTGATGCAGACGTACGGAAAGTCGATGAAGTACCCCAGACCCTGTGTCAGTCTTCTGTTGTTCAGGAAGACCGCCAAAGACTCTGGAGCCACATCCAGATGGTAGGTCATCATACCCAGACCTCTGTCCTCTTGACAGGTCAAAGGGAAGTAGAGCACACCGTCATCGGTAGACAGCTGTAAGTCGTAGACGTTGGGTTGGTTCATGTAAATGACCTTGGCCTTCTGACCATCTGGAAGACTCAGTGTCACGGTAGACCCCGTCTGCACGGCCGCTGACGTACCCGAGACTTTTGTCCAGGTGGACTGACGCACAGAGCCGTCGAAGTAAGCTGCCAGGATAACGTAGTCGTCCTGAGGGTACAGCAGAGTGAACGTTTCGTCTTTCTCGTAGAGCCGACCAAAGTCAGATGGCGTCTGACCGTACATGAACTCCACGAACCGAACATCCGGTCCAGAACACGTGTAGTAGGGTCCGTTGGTGAGGACCGCTTGACCCTTGAACAGACCATCGTTGTCATACTCAAAAGCCAGGGAGTTACCCTGATAGAGTTCAGCCACTTCGATAGTCAACTCACTACCTCGCTTGACAGGTGTCTGTGCGAAGTAGTGAGAGACACCGTTGTAGCCTACAGCGGCAGTGGCCAGCTCAGGAGTTACCTGAGAAACAGACGAAGCAGATGCCAACCGGAAGTAGTCGCTGTTCTCCAGGTTCTCCACCCGAAGACTGTCCAGGGAGTATCCTGCGCTGGAGATGACATCGCGTTGCGCATCCACAGGCAGTTTGTACAGCTCATGAAGTTTCAGGGCACTGTACTTGAGTTCCATGTCACGACCAGACTTGCGTCGGTACATCACGATGGTCTTGTCGGCCAACCCACCACCTGTCACGTTGCACAGCTCTTGAGCCATGTTGTTCACATAGCTGGACCTCAGGCTGTAGTCTTTGTCGGTCACATTGCGCATGACCGATTCGTGGTGTTTGTAGAAGAACACACCTTTCTTCACGAGACCTGACGACTCTGCGATGTAGATCTCTGTGTCGTCCTGGTACTCTATATAAGAAGCGGTGGTGTCCCTGAACAGCAGGTACTTCACACAGTCGTCCTTGACGGAGTCAAAGGTGCGAAGACCGTTGATAGCGTGCAGCTCAGTCTCGATCACCGATTGGTCATAGACGATCTCCACGTAGCTGCTGTCAGGGATGTTCAGAGTCAGATCAGGTGTCCAGTATCCATTCACGTAGATAAAGACACCGCAGCCTTGGCTTCTTGCGTATGCGATCTGATTCTGAAGCTGTACCTTCTCCAGGTTGTTGGAGACCTGCTGAAAGCTGTGGTCGATACCGATGCGCTCGAAGCTTCCGTGGTATCCAGGCTTATTGAAATACGCATTCGAGTACACATGCATGTACTCAAAGCTGTCCACAGGGTAGGCACCTCTCAGCCACGGTAACGACTCGATAGCGACCAGGAGAGAGTTCTGGTCGATGAACGAGTAGTAGACATGCTGTCTGGGAAACATCACGCCTTGGTCGTTGTAGATCTTCAGGATGTAGTCTCTGAGTTCCATGTCATCAGAAGCTCTTACCCAAACATCCTTGTACCAGTGTTTCTTCTGGGTCAGCAGGTTCAGGATAGAAGGAGGGATGTTTCCCAGCGTGAAGACATGGAAGAACGACGTTTTGTTGGGCAGTTCTTTTCCAGTGTTGTAGACCATCACAGTGCCCTTGGCGGGGTACTGCTTCTTGTTAACCCGAACCATCTTGAAACTGAACTGCCGGTCTTGACCAGGAGCGCAGTAGATGTGGTCGATCGCAAACCGTTGCACATGAAGCATGTTATTCAACCTTATAGTTAGAGGTCAGGAAGGTCAACTCCTTCAGGAAATCATCCCCTGCACCTCGTTTGTTGCGAGCTTCGGTCGTTTTGGCGATGTAGCTGTTGCGGAAAGACTTTTGGGTCAACGAACTGTAGACCAAGGCGATCCATGTGGGTGGGTGACCCAGAGCTGTCATGACCACCTCAGACGCGTTCAGACCAAACCAGTTGTTCGACAACACAGACACCAGAGAAGGGAACTCGAAGCCCTTCAGACGGATGTTGTTGGTCACAGCGAAGCAAGCTTGACAGAAGTCGTCCAGTGTTCCTAGTGTGCCAGCGGCCTTGTAGACCTCATCAACAAGAGCGTCTGTGTAGATCTCTGCTTTCAGCCTAAGCTTCAACTTCATCAGGTCGTCATCAGTGAAACCATCTGTAAACAGATGTGCGTAGTAAATCAAAGCCAAAACTGTCAGTCTGACCTGGTCACCCATGGTCAGACCAAACTTTTTGCTGATGTTGCTTGCCAGCCAGTCACCGAACACCAGGTGTGGGAACGTGAAGCCGTAGACCGCGTCGATCTTTCCCACAGCCCACATACCTGACAGCACAAACCGCTGCACAGCCAGCTGGTACTCGCTGTCGTTACGGATACCCACGGCGGACGATGATCCCATGTCAGCCTGCTTCACAGAAACAGACTGACGGATATCCAGAGCAATCCACTTGTTGTTGAAGTTGACCAGAGGGTGAGCAAAGTGAGGGATGTCCTTCTCTACGGTGGTCAAACCGTACAGCACGACAGGTTTCAGTGTCAGGTGATCACTGGTAAAGTCTCTGAGCTTCAGAAGCTGACCGCTTTCCATATAGCCGTAATCAGAGACAATGTACCGGTCAATTTGACGCATGGTGTCAGGGTTTTTACCGAAGCGAAGCCCGCGGAAATCGGTGGGTTCTTTGAGTATCATGGAGGCTGCCCCTAAGGAAGGTATAGTGTGATTTGACTTCACAGCATGGTTTGGTCAGTCTTTTTCCTCACTTTAGGAGCCCATAATGAACGAGCTTGATAACGCAGCACCTCGGGTTGAAGACCTGGGGATACGCGACATGAGCATGCCAGTTGAGACAGTCAACTCGCTTGCTACCCCCCAGCACATGCCTCTCTTCTGGATCTTTGCGTCCGGCGGAATTGTCGGTCGCCAGTTCATTGATCTGGGTTCGACGACCCTGACCAATGCCTACGGTGATGACACCTTCGATCCCAAGGGCAAGTACTACACCCACCAAACCCCCTACCTGCAACGCGCTGCGGCTAACGGTAACAACTGCGTGGTGCACCGCTTGATGCCTCCCGATGCCAAAGACCGTGCCAACGTGGTGGTCTACATCGACGTGCTGCCCACCCAAGTTCCTCTCTACCAGAAGCAAATCGATGGTTCACTGGTTCTGGACGCCAACGGTGACCCCACCCCTGTGCTCGACGGCAACGGTGTCGCCACCACGGTGGCCGGCTACAAGGTTGCTCTGGTCCCCGACTTCGTTGAAGAAGATCTGGGTCACTACAGCGTGGGTCTGGCAACGGTTCGTCAGGGTATCCAGGTGGACGGCGCTGTTCAATCCACCCAGTACCCCATGTTCGAGGTACCTGCCGAGTTTGCCGGTGAAGATGGCTTGCGTCTGGCTATCCGTGCCTGGGCAGCCATGAAGACCGACCAGAACCCTTTCCCTGCTGGCTACCTCAGCGAAAGCAAGACCTACCCGTACTACTTCCAGCTGATGCGCTTGAAGAACACCACAACTGGTCGCATTGACCCTGTGTTGAACGGCTACGGTGCCCAGTACGCCCGTTTCACTTTCAAAGAAGGTTCTGTTGATCCTGTCAGCGGCGTGATGACCGATCTCCAAGAGATCCTGGAAACCCAGTACACCGACGAGAAGTTGTCGGTCAAAACTGGACTGGGCCCAACCTACGTCTACTTCGACAACATCGCAACCGTGTCTCAGATGTTGTACGACGCTGAAAAGGTGATCTCTGACAGCCACCGCGACACCCAAATCAACAACGCCGAAAACAACATCTTCGCACTGAACCTGTTGTCTTTCACCAGCTCAAATGGTTCGCCCTACCAAGCCATCAAGATGGTCGACGCCACTGGTACGCTGCGTCTGACCAAGAACACCAACGTGTTCTTGAAAGGTGCTTTTGACGGCACGATGACTCTGGCTCTGATGGATGAGCTGGTGGCAGATGACGTCTCTCTGTACAACGACCCCACATCCGAATACAACGACATCGTGGCGCATCCCGCTTCGACGCTGTACGATTCCGGTTTCGCCATGGCGACCAAGCTGGCTTTGCCCAAGATGATTGCGTACCGCAAGGACACGTACGTCAACCTGTCGACCTACGCTTGGAACAACGCCGCCAACCTGTTGGCTGACCAGATCTCGATCGGTGTGGCTCTGAAAACAGCTCTGGAGATGTACCCTGAGTCTGATCACTTTGGTACTTCAGTGGTTCGTGGCACTGTGCTTGTGGGTTCTGGCAAGCTGGCCAACTCGTTGTACAAGAAACGTCTGCCTACCAACTATGAGTTGCTGAACATGGCTTCTCGTTGTATGGGTTCTTCGTCTGGTGTCTGGAACATGAACTTCATGTTTGACAAAACACCGCACAACATCCTGACACAGTTGGTCGATCTGGACACAACCTGGGTCCCCACACCCACGCGTGGGGCCATGTGGAACATCGGTCTGACATTCCCGCTGAACTACCGTGTCAAACAGCAGTTCTTCCCGGCCATCCAAACGGCCTACGAGTACGACACCTCTGTTCTGAACAGCTACTTCGTCATGGTGGCCTGTGCCTATCTGAACAAGATCGCGCACGCGGCTTGGCGCAAGTTCACTGGTGCCATCACGCTGAGTCCTGCTCAGTTGGTGTCTGAAGTGAACAAGTTCGTGGCCGACGAGTGCAATGGTAAGTTTGGCGATGTCTTCAAGATCATCCCGATGGCCAAGGTCACCGAGTACGACGCCATGAAGGGGTATCGCTGGACTCTCCCTATCAAACTGGGTGCCAACAACATGCGGTCGGTGATGACCACATGG
>JAQTZL010000008.1 GCA_028687755.1 Candidatus Nanopelagicales bacterium | reverse complement strand
GGGGCCCGCCACAGTTGTATTTCTGGATAACGATTGCCGTCGCATAAGTCCTATTTTATCCTGAATTCTGGTAACGATTGCGTATCATTCGTTGCTATTACTAGTGAAAAGAGCCGATTCGAGCCAAAGATTCCGGTTAAGCCCGGGCATATCGCTTGGGTATTACTAGGAGGATCAATGCTCAACTTCTCGCGCAAATCGCGCGTCACGACAGCGCTTGCTGCCGGCGCTAGCGCATCCGTGCTACTCGGCGTTGTAGCAACCAGCGCAAACGCCGCACCTACGCCAAAGCCTGTGACCAACGCATCCTGCCCGGCTGCTCCAGGCATCACCCCAACAACCATCAGCCTTGGCTGGATTGGTTCCAAGACTGGCCCAGCCGCTGCAACGTTCATGGGTGCATCACAGGGTGCTCAACTTCGCGTTGACCAAGAAAACGCCAAGGGTGGCGTCAACGGTCGCAAGATCAAGCTCAAGATTTATGACGACGCAACCAATGCCAACCAGCAGATTTCTGAAGTTCAAAAGGCAATCGGTGAAGGCGTCTTTGGTTTGACGACCACCACCAGCACGGTGTCCATGTACCCAACGTTGAAGTCAGCTGGCATTCCTATCACTGGTTTCTCACACGCAGCATTCGGCACCGACAACAATGCCTTTGGCGTTGCTGGTGCAACGACTCATTCCGTTCCAACAATCGCACCTACGATTGTTCTCGAGAAGCAGAAGCAGCAGGGTGCAACAAAGATTGCAATCATCAACCACGCAACAGCAAGCGCTGCAGCAGGACAGAATGCACTTGCAAACCTCGTGCCGCTGATGGGCGGCATGACTGTTGCTCTTCGTATTGCTGACTCACCAGCTGGCGCTCACGATGCAACCTCAGAAGCCCTGCGTATCAAGAACTCAGGTGCTGACTCGGTCAACTACTCGGGTTACGTTGATGGTGCAATCTCTCTTGCACAGGCGCTCAAGCAGCAAGGCGTCACCTTGAAGTCATTCGCAGTTGCTGGTCTTTCAGACCCAGCAATGTTGAAGACCGCTAACGGTTCCCTTGATGGCGCACTTGGTCAGACCTACGGCACTGCACCAATCGGTGTGAACGTGCGCGCAGTGAAGACCTTCGCATCAGCAATGAAGGCAGCTGGCATCAACCCTTACCTTCCAGCGGCTCCACTTGGTTACCTCGGTGCTGACCTGTTCATTAAGGGTCTCAAGGTTGCTGGCAAGTGCCCAACACGCGCATCGTTCATCAGCAACCTTCGCAAGGTCACCAGCTACGACGGCGCTGGCATGCTGCCAGGCAAGGTTTCGTTTGTTCCAAACGGCATCATGCCTAACGGCAACCCAATCACCTGCAACTGGTTTACTGCAGCAAAGGGCGCTGAGTTGATTCCTGATCCAAAAACGACGTGCGGTGGCAAGTACATCGACACCACGACCGGCAAGGTCATCTACCAGTAATTCAACTTCATTAATACAACTGTGGCGGGTCCCTTTCGGGGCCCGCCACAGTTGTATTTCCGCTGAACTAATACGGCCTTGGCAACCCGAGTCGACGCGCCAAGTTATTACGGTAAATCTCAGTCGTGCCGCCGTAGACAGAAGTACCTGGCGCATGTTGGCGTTCACTTGAGATGTTGCCCGCATAGACGCTGCCATCGACACCAAAGTCGAGTAACCCTTCAGGCGCTGCGATGTCTGCCATGCGATCGGCATTGCGTGAAAGTGCTTCGGCTGACATCGGTTTGCCAAGTTCACCTTCAGCATTCCAACACATTTCAAGATCCAACATTGCTTCGGCAATAGCCATGCGAGTGACGGGATCTTCTAATCGTGATTTGCCATCGGGAGTATTACGCGAAGCGGCCCACTTAATAGACGCATCAACGAACTTCTCAAACACGCGCGAGAAGGTCTGGCCCATCGTTCCGTTGACGGGAGCTACGCCTTGAGTTTCCACACCCGCACCATGTTCGGTGGCCAACGGTTCGGACATCACGTTCCAGCCTTCGTTAATTGGCCCAACGCGATACTGATCAGAAATTGTCACATCGGTATAGAAGGTCACGTTTGTGCGCCCGCGACCCAGAATCCACACTGGCGTAGCTTCCACACCAGGTACGTCCATCGGTACAAGGAACATGGTCAGTGTGCGGTGCTTTTCTTCCACTGGGCCCGTTCGAGCAAGTAAGAACACATAATCAGATTCGTTACCCCATGTGGTCCACATCTTCTGACCGTTAATCACCCAAGTGTCACCGTCTTGAACTGCCTTGGTTGTAGCCGCAGCGACGTCTGATCCATTGTCGGGTTCCGAATATCCAAGGCAAGTTGTGATTTCCCCGCGACGAATACCTGGAAGCACATGCTCCTTCAGCCAATCAGACCCGTGCTTTTCTAGGGTTGGGATCAACATTGAGTTAGAAGCGTTAGTTGGCATCCAATATTCGTCGGCAATGGCCGCGATCATTTCTAATTCCAACTCGCCAAGACCCGCGCCACCTTTATCCACGGGAAGATCTGGGTGCAACAAGCCTCGCTTGGCAAATTCCATGCGTACTTCTACGGGCATGCGATCATGATCAACGGCGATGTGCGCATAGTTCGGAGTCCAATTCGCTTCAATGATCGCGCGAATTTCACTCTCTAATGCGAGTTGTTCTGGCGTAAATACAACCTGGCTGAAGTCCATGTCAGATCCACCTATCGATTCGAAGACTGAAGTTGAAGTTCGGCTGCTCGCGTATCAATTGCACGTGCGATCTCTTCGAGATCCCTGCGCATTCCGCCACCGACCAAAGACCACGAGGTGACCTTTCGATAGAAGAGGCTGATATCAGCTTCAAGGGTGATGCCCATGCCTCCGTACACGTGCGCAGCTTTCGTTGTGCTGCGAAGGGCTGCACGAGTAGCGTGCGCCATTGCCATCGCAGCAAGTTCTGGTCGGTACTCGGGTTCGTTCTCTGTTAGCCACGCAGCCTTCAGGGTCATATTGCGGGCGGTCACCACATCCATGTGAATGTCGGCGAGTTGATGCGAGATCGCTTGGAACTTCGCAATCGTCACGCCAAAGGCTTTGCGATCCAGCGCATACGCGCGTGCCATTTCACTGGAAATCGCCAACAAACCCACAAGCGATGAAGCAGTGGCAATGCGCCACTCGCGCTGCACGATTTCCCAAATGACTTGTGCCTGATCCCCATCGAGCACAGTCGTGGTGGTGACATCTGCATCGGTTGGACTCCACCACGCCACCGGTGCGCAACCTTCGTTCTGCGCTTGCGGTGCCAATGTTGTGCGAGTCATCAAAATAATCGAGTTGTCTTTGAAAGCAAGTACTGCATGAGCTACAGCACCACTTGGAATCAATTGGGAGCCAAGCTCCCAGGTAGAAATTGGTGCGACACTGACGATCAAGTCACCAGCGAGCGCCGCATCCATGTCGAATCCTGCAAGATCTGCGCCGGCGGCACTCAGCGCTGCGAAGGCACGCAATGCCACCACCTGATCAAGGAGCGGAACTGGTGCTGCTGTGCGGCCGATTTCAATACCAGCTAAGACCAGTTCAACGAGGCCACCGCCGTCGCCACCTGCACTCTCAGGGACCGAAATGGTGACCAAGCCGTTTTCTTTCACGGTGTCCCAAAGCTTCTGATCAAAGCCCAACGGTTCAGCTGCACGCACAACATCGATCGGTGACTGTTCGGTGAAAATATCCCGCAACATGTCAACAAGTTGGCCTTGCTCGTCTGTCAATGAGTAATCGTTGCGACGCAGGGTGAGCGACACCATTCCTCCAAGGTTTCGTGCGCGAATTGCAGCCCATTTGTGTGGGTACGAGCATTCAACCACTCACAGACTTGGAGAACGGTGGAAAGCGACCTCATCACTAAGATTGCACCCGTAAGAAACCTCACACTTGAGTTCTGGAGAGCCACACATGACCGATGTTGACGTAATCGTTTTGGGTAGTGGCTTTGCTGGTTTGCGGGCCGCGGTTGCTGCCAGTTCAAGTGGCTGTTCAGTTCTGGTGGTTGAAGCACAAGGCGAAATCGGTGGGCGCAGCCGCTTTTCTTGGTCGAACATCATGGGGGCGGGAACGCGCTTTCAGCGTGAGGCCGGAATCGAAGATTCGGCCAAGGCCATGTTCGATCAGTACATGCGTCTCAATGCATTCCGACTCGACGCATCCGTCGCTTGGGCTCTGTGCGAAGGCGCCGGCAAAGAAATCGAATGGCTTGCCGACAATGGTGTAGAAATTCGCGGCGTCGTTCCAAATGAAAGTTTTGAAGTCCCTCGCATTCACCGCACCCGCGGTGGTCAGCAGATTATTGATGTTCTCACCAAACTTGCTCGCGCCCAAGGTGTCGATTTCGCTCTGAACCACAGAGTCGATCGCCTTATTGTCGAAGACGGATCAGTGGTGGGCATCGAGGCTGCTGGTGAACAACTGCGATCAAAGGCAGTGGTGCTTGCGACTGGTGGCATGGGTGGCAACAAGGAACTCGTGAATGTATGGATGCCAGAGCTTGCCAATCTCGCAGGTGACTGGGTGCTACCGGTCGGCGGAGACGAACTTGCCCCGTATGCACAAGGAGATGCAATCCCGCTTGCCGAATCTGTTGGTGCGCAAATCACGGGTCGCGATTACTACGAAGCAACCATTCGACCTGGATATGTGCAGGTTTCAAACCCAGCCTTGCCTGGCCACCTGATTCTGGTCGATGCCACTGGGCGTCGTTTTGTTGATGAGACGGCGGGTATTGCCGCCATGCATGGAGCATTCAATGCAGCCGTAGCGCCTGTGTACGCGATTTTTGATGAAGCCGCCAAGTTGGACTACAGCCCATCTGGCGCTCGCCCAGTCGAAGGTGCACCAAAGCGTCGCTTACATCCAGACTGGGTTGAAGACGTTGTTGACGCAATGGTCGACAAGGGCGACATGGTGAAAGCCCCGTCAATCAATGACCTTGCGGACGACTTGGGAATTTCACTTGAGCACCTTTCATCAACAATCGCGAAATACAACGAGGATGTTGAATCCGGATTTGATTCAGTCCAACTGAAGGATTCGACTGTGCTCCGCCCCATAAGCCAAGGCCCGTTCTATGCAACGGAGATTCGCCTGTCCTCAATTGGGTTTACCGGCGCTGGACCTCGAGTCAATGCACATGGTGAAGTCATGAATACCCAACATGAGGTGATTCCAGGACTTTTTGCCGGCGGAGAATGTGCTGGCGGATTGGCTGGCCCGATGTCAATAGGCGGCAATCCGACGGCCACCTGTTTTGCCTTTGGCCGCATTGCTGGTGACAGCGCGGCTGCTTTCGCGGTTGCGCATTAGTAGGCAGGCAACAAGAACTTCAACTGATTTGGCTCGAGGCAGTACTTCTTTTCAACCTCGCCCATCGCAGCAACGTGCGCGGTCAACATGTGATCATCCCAGTGTGCCTTGGTTGTCCACTTTTCCATCATGGTGAAGTAATCATCACCTTCACCGATAACGAGGTCGTATAACTCGCAGCCAGGCTCTTGAAGCGACGCATCGACCAATGTTTTGCATTCCTGAATGAGAGCATCGCGATGTTCAGGAATCGGGCGGATCGTTGCTATGAGGTAGAGCGGCTGTGCCATGGTGCGGCCTTTCGTGGTGATGTTGATGGATTTACGAGCGACGAACAGGTCCCTGAATTTCTCCAGAGCCTCGAATAACAAGTGCAACATCAAGTACTTTGTGTTGCGATGCGTGCTGTTCGCCATCAATACGGTCGAAGAGCATTTCTGCTGCAGCTTTGCCCAAACCAGAAACATCTTGAATAATTGCGGTGAGCCCTGGTGCTATGAGATCAACCATGGGGATGTCGTCAAAACCCACTAGAGCAATGGTGTTTTGTAAGCCAGCCTGATGCAAAGCCTGCATGACACCAATTGAGATCAAGTTCTGACTGGCGAATATCGCTGACGGTGGGTAATCAGATGCCATCAATTCGTTAGTGAATCGTTCAGCTTCAAAACTTGCACGAAGATTTTGTTTTACGATTGACGGATCGTATTCAATGCCAGCACGTTCAAGCGCATCGCGATAACCAGCAAGGCGATCGGCAGCAGTGGTGATGGTCTCAAGATCACCTAAATACGCAATACGCTCATGACCATTGTCAATCAAATGTTGCACACCATGCTTTGCGCCTTCACGGTTTGCCGAAAGTACCGAATCCGCATCAAGTAGTGATGGTGGTCGGTCGACAAACACCATTGGTGTTCCCGTTTGTTTTTCGATTTGTAAGTACGACTGATCGTGCCCAGCGGGTACCACGATAAGTCCGTCGACGCGGCGAGAAATAAATGCAGCCGCAAGCTCACGTTCGCGTGCTTGATCTTCATCAACACTGCCTGCAAGCACTGCTACGCCTCGTTCACGTGCAACTTCTTCAATCGCACGTTGCAATGCAGACGAGAAGGGGTTTGCAACATCTTCGAGCAGCAACCCAATGGTGTTGGTTTTGCCGTCGCTTCGGCGCAAACTACTTGCCGTGAAGTTTGGTTGATAGTTCAGTGATTGCGCTGCCTGTTTGACCTTCTTAATCAGTTCTGGGGAGACCCCAGCTTCCTCGTTCATTACGCGGGAGACGGTTTTCAAGCTGGTTCCAGAAAGGGCCGCCACCTCTTTCATCGTGGGACGCGAACGCGTGGAAAATTCCACATTTGCGTTCACTGACATGTTGATCTGTCCCTTTCGTTCGCTTTTATTGCCTGATGATCAGGCCTAAAGATAACGTTGTCAAAATAAATTTGTCTATCTTTTGAAAAACCCGTTGACAAGGGGCTATTTGGGGTAATAGAACTGCCTGACAACGTTGTCAGACATCGACTGGCACACCCTCGAAAGGACTCCTTACCTATGTTCGGAATCTCAAACATGAAGCGCTCAACGGCTGGTCTCATTGCCGTCGCTGGCGCGACCACCATGCTTCTTGCAGCTTGCTCAAGCAGCGACTCAGAAACAACTGACACCGCCACTTCAGCTACGGGCGCTTGCCAGGGCAAGACCATTGCATTCGTGATGGGCGCAGTTGCTGACCCATTCTTCAACGCCATGAAGGTCGGCGCTCAGGAAGAAGCAACTGCACAGGGCGCAACCTTGGTTTGGCAGGGTGACAAGGAATACTCACCAGCTACCCAGATCCCAGTGCTCGATCAGGTGCTAGCAACCAACCCAGCAGGTCTGGTGTTGATCCCAACCGACCCAACCGCACTTCAGGCAGGCAATGACAAGGCAATCGCAGCTGGTATTCCAGTGGTGAACGTCGATACTCGCGTTGGTGACATCTCGAAGACTGTTGCTTTCATCACCGGCGACAACACCGATGGTGGCTCAAAGGCAGCTGACGCAATTGCAACCGCGATTGGCTACGAAGATGGCAAGAGCTACAAGGTTGTCGTTGGTCTTACCTCAAAGACTGCTACCACCAACGTTGCTCGCCTCGAAGGTTTCCAAGCAGCACTCAAGGCTAACTACCCAGGCATCAAGGTCGTTGACGTTGCTTACTCAGAGTCAAACTCTGCAAAGGCAAACACCAACGTAAACAACTGGTTGACCAAGTACCCAGATCTCAACGGCATCTTCGCAATTGACGGCACCAACGGAACCGGTGCTGCTGCAGCTCTGCAGGCAAAGGGCTTGACTGGCAAGGTTGCTCTTGTTGGCTACGACGCTTACCCAGACAACGTGAAGTTGATCAAGGATGGCGTGTTCACTGCTCTGATCGCACAGGATCCAGGCGCTGAAGCCAAGCTTGCAATCCAAAACATCTGCACCACCATTGGTGGTGGCACCGTGACCGAGCGTGAGGTTGTTATTCCTAACGTTGTTCTCGATGCAAACACCACAGAAGCAGATCTCAAGAAGTACACCTACGTTGCATAAGTAGGGCTAGGTTGATCTGGTCGGTGAGTGCTTCGGCATTCACCGACCAGATTGCTAACTAGGATCAAATTTTCGGCATAAACAGAACGGAAGGAATCGCGTGACTACCGCAACTCACACCACGCAACCCTCACGATTAAAAGAATTCGTGACGAATCAACAGTTCATTTTGTTTCTCGTTCTGTTGGCAATGATTGCGGTGTTCACCGCGTTCAACCGCATTTTCTTTTCTGTTGGCGTAGCAGGCAACATTCTTGCTGACTGGGGCCCCCTTGTACTTGTCGCCCTTGCTGAAACTTTTGTCATCGTCAGTGGCGGAATCGATCTGTCTGTCGGTTCCGTTTGTACATTGTCCGGTGTTGTTGGTGCTTTCGCGATGCGCTCCCTCACTGAAGGCGGGATGACGCCTTACCTCACGCTCGTCATTGGAGCGCTTGTCTGCGTTGCCGTTGGTTGTGTCGCTGGGATCTTAAATGCAGTGATGATCAACTACGCCAAACTTGTGCCGTTTATCGCAACCTTGGTCACCCTTGGAGCTGCTGCTGGCCTTGCGCTTGTCTTCACCGGTGGCGGACCTATCGCTGGTGGCCCATCTGAGGCCATCCAACTTTCTGTGCCGTGGCTCGGACCGATTTCAACGCCGATCATCATCGTTATCGTTATTTGTTTTATCTCCTGGGCATTCCTTCACAAGGCTCGCTTTGGTCGATACACATTTGCACTTGGCTCTAACCCATTTGCTACACGCGCTGCTGGTATTAGCGTCTACCGCCAGACCTCGAAGATCTACATCCTTTCCGGCGCACTTGCAGGCGCTGCGGGCATGTTCTACTACCTACGTCTTGGGTCCGGTGCCCCTTCGTCAGGTCTTGGGCTTGAGCTTTACGCAATCGCAGCTGTGGTGATCGGCGGTGCATCACTTTCAGGTGGTGTTGGTCGCATCTCAGGCACCATTCTTGGCGCTCTCATTCTCACCACTGTCACCTCAGGTCTGATCATCATTGGCGTTGATCCAAACTGGAAGCAGGTTGTGGTTGCTGTCTTGATTGCGGTGGCTGTCACCATCCAAGGTCTTCGCAAGAGTGAAGGGAAAGCGTCGTGAATCAGCCAATTTACGAAGTGCGTAATATTTCAAAGAAGTACGGCGCTGTCACCGCACTCGACGATGTCACGATGCAGCTTTACCCAGGTGAAGTTGTTGGCCTTGTAGGTGACAACGGCGCTGGTAAATCAACCTTGGTGAAGTGCTTGTCCGGCGTGCATCAACCAACGAGCGGTGAAATTCTGCTCGATGGTCAGGAGCGTAAGTGGAAGTCACCACATGAAGCCCTTCAGGCTGGAATCGAAACTCTGTACCAAGACTCAAGTTTGGCGCCGCAACTTTCCGTTGCAGCAAATGTGTTTCTTGGTCGTGAAGAAACCGTGCCGGGCATCCTTGGAAAAATGGGCTTCTTGGCGCAAAAGAAGATGGATGGCGAAGCGCACAAGGAACTTGAGCGAGTGGGCATTGCTGTTCCGCAGTCCAATCGTTCAGTCGCTCAGCTTTCTGGTGGTCAACGACAGGCAGTCGCCATTGGTCGCGCTGTTGCCTGGGCAAACAAAGTGATCATCCTTGACGAACCCACCAACCATTTGGGTGCTCGTCAGGCTGGTGAAGTGCTTCAGATCATTCGCACCGCGAAGGCTCAAGGTCTGGGCGTGATCTTTATTTCGCACACTCTCCCGCACATCATGGAGGTCACTGACCGCATCGTGGTGCTGCGCTTGGGCAAGGTCGTCAAAGATGCTCCAACCTCAGACTTCACAGTTGAGACCTTGCTTGGCACGATCACTGGTTTGATTACTGACTAATCGAACTTGACTCGAGTGGGCGTTGGCTTCGGCTAGCGCCCACTTTCATTTGAACGACATGCCAGAATTCCCTCACAAAATTTGAGAAATTTGAGTTTCGTTCATCTGCTGTTCACCTTCTCCACCCCCTTCATTTGTTCACTTTGAGTTCACTTAGTGTCACCAGGTAGTCACCTGGGCTTTTATTCAAGGAGACGCCACCCCATGGACATGCTGCTTCTCGCGGTCATTGCCCTCTGCGTACTTGCATTGGTTTTCGACTTCACCAATGGCTTCCACGACGCAGCAAACTCGGTCGCAACAGTCGTTGCAACACGAGCTCTCCCAGTCAAGTGGGCACCAGCATTCTCCGCATTCTTCAACTTCGCTGCGTACTTTGTTGTGGGTACTGCAGTTGCAAACACCATCGCAAAAACCGTGAAAACAGATTCGGAAGGAGTAGCCGTGACTTTCGCTGCAATTTTCGCTGCGATCGCATGGAACTACCTCACATGGCGCATCGGTATGCCCTCATCCTCAAGCCACGCGATTATTGGTGGTCTTGTTGGTGCAGGTCTCGCTGTTGGCGGACTTAACGCTATTGACTGGGCAAGTGTGCAGAAGGCCGGTTTCGGAATCATTCTTTCACCTGCAGTTGCTTTCACCATCGCGTTCATCGCGATGTACTTAGTTTTTGCAATTCAGCGAATGTTCAAGATGCGAGATGACCACCCAGTCTTCAAGGGACTTCAGCTGATCACAGCCGGCGCTGTGTCCTTTGGTCATGGTGCTAACGATGCTCAGAAGACCATGGGCGTTATTGCCGCATTGTTGCTGGGAGCTGGCTACACCTCGATGGCTGAAGATGGCAAGACTGTTCTCGTTCCTGAATGGGTAGCACTCAGTGCTTACGCCGCAATTGCAATCGGCACTCTTTGGGGCGGCTGGAAGATTATCGAAACGATGGGTTTGAAGATCACAACCCTGCACGCAACTTCGGGTGCTGCAGCCAATATTGGCGCCACTACAGCCATCTTCGGTGCTACTGCAATGGGTATGCCAATTAGCACTACTCACGCAGCAGCAACATCGATCGTTGGTGCAGGCGTGGGCTCAGGTCAGGGCGTGAACTGGAAAGTTGTCGGACGCATGGTTTTGGCTTGGATCGTCACGATTCCTTCAGCAGCTCTCATCGGTTTCATCATGTTGAATCTCACCAAGCTTCCTACTGTGCTTGCTTGGATTGTCATTGGGTCAATCTTGATTGCATTCGGCACCTGGGCCATCTGGGCTATGCGCCACACTATTCATGCTTCCGATGTTGATGCTGAAGTTCCAACGGAAGAAGAACTGGAAGAGCCACTTGACGTGCACCCCAAACTTATTGGTCACGGACCAGTCGAATAACCGGCAAGTATTTAGCCCCCCGCCTGGTCGCGAGGGGCTAAATACTGATTCCACCCTTGCGGGAGGCCTAAAGCGCCGAGGCAAAGATCTATTGGCCGTTGCTGCGAGCGCCTAGATCCAAGATTCTTAGGAAATCCTCGCCTTGGATAGGGACTATCGACCCATCTTTGGTTTCCCGAAGGTCCGCGACTTATTCTGCGGAAGTGAAACCTCGAGTCGCGAGCCTGCTGATTGCTGCTCTTGGCCTATCGATGATCACCGGGACATCGGTTGCGGCCCCTCGCTTGATGCAGGGCACCCCCGCCCAAGGCGAGCCCTATACGGCCCAACTCATCGTGCTGGGCACCACTAACTACGAGATGTGTAGCGCTGCAATTTGGAAACCACGCGTGCTGCTGACGGCCGCACATTGCCTTACTGACAGTGGGTCAGGAACACCCGCCGCCAGTTCGCGCATTTTCGTCATGCCACCTGGTGTCAACTCGCCACTTGTTTACGCCTCGGGGCCTGTCGGCGCTGCTCGTGTGCGAGTACTCAATGCCTACCTTGGTCAAAATTATGTTGAGGCATCAAAACTCGTTGTCGGCAATGACATCGCTGCAGTGGTGCTCGATACCGATCTCGTATCAACCTCGCCTTTTACTCGTTTAGCTGACCGCACGGAAATTGAACGATGGGCCAAGGCACAGCGTGAAACGCAGATCGTCGGGTACGGAATCACAAGTTTGACTGATACTGCGCCCGCGATCCCTCGCAGTGGCACATTTTTGCTCAGCGAAATTCAAGTTGAGCGACGTGCAACAAACGGCTGGGTCACCTGGTCCAACCCCGTTAATGGTGTTGACACATGCCCTGGCGATAGCGGAGCACCGCAGTTTGTGACATCCGAGGCATCCACATTGCTCATCGGTGATATCGCTGGCGGTAATTGCAATGCCCAGCCGCGTACTGCTGAAGGTTTCGCTGCGATCACCTATTTAGAGGTGCTGAATCCAGCCCTCACCGCCGCGGGATATCCGCCAATTCCGTCAGCACCGCAAAATATCATTGCTACGTCAATGAACGGGAAAACGACGGTGTGGTGGGCTACCCCAAGGCTCGCTGCAGATTATGCGACCAACTACGAAGTGCGTAATGCAGAAGGAAAGGCAGTGTGCACTTCAACGCAGCCATATTGCACCGTTGACAGCACTGATCAACTCACGGTCAGAAGCATCAACAGCCAAAACGAAGGGGATGCGGCAACCGCACCCTCTGCAACACCTATACGCCCGCGTCCACCGACAGCAATTGCAGGCAAAACCACGGTAAAGATTGCGCTGCAGCCACTGAACTACCCTGTCGTTACTGGGTACCGAGTTCTTGACCAACGCAGGAAAGTCATCTGCCGCATCTCGCGCACTACGCCACCATTGACCTGCACAACCAAACTTTCTCCCGGCAGTTTTAGGTTCACTGTCAGTGCTGCAACCCCTCAGGGGCGCACTCCCGAATCTGGACTATCCAATCTTGTCGTCACTCGTTCTTAGGTGACTCAATTGAGTACGCTGGTGAAACAACCACACAGCGGCATGGGTGTGCTCAGAGCAAAGACGGAGGTTTGACATGAACCTTCGTGCTCGATTTCGCGCATCTGCGCTCCTTCGCTGGATCGCCTCAATCCTCGTCCTAGCCGTCGGATTGGGAATCACTCAAACGATCACTCATGTTCAACGCACAGCTCAGGAAGAACGATCTGCACAAGTGGTCCAAGAATTTGGTGATCAATTCACCGATCGCGTGAATAACGCTCTCTTACCGTCCTACTACCTCACTCACAGTATTGAGTCGTACGTCGAGAGCGTCGACGGAAAACTCAATAAACAAGAGTTCTCAGATCTCCTTGATCGCATCGTCTCGCACTCAACAAATATCCGAAATATCGCAGTCGCCCCTGCTAATCGGATCGCCTACGTGAGCCCGCTTACTGGAAACGAAGCAGCACTTGGCCTTTATTACCCTGACATTCCCGCGCAATGGCCTGCGATTCAAAACATCATTGCTTCAAAACTGCCGCGGCTCATCGGCCCCGTTGATTTGGTGCAAGGAGGTCGTGGGCTTATCTATCGTTATCCAGTTTTTAAGAACGATGGCAGCTACTGGGGTCTGGTCAGCACTGTTTTAGATGTTGACGCCTTCCTGGAAAAACAAGCTGCTATCCCAGTGCATAGCCAGGTGGATTTTGCGCTACGCACAGTCAATGCTGATGGCTCCCCTGCTAACACCTTTTGGGGGAATCCCGACGTCTTCGCCAATCCCGCCGCTTCAATATTCACATTAGAGCCGCTCGACACTCGATGGGAATTAGCGGTTGCCGGCCCAGCATTGGATACGCAGCCCTTAATTCTTACCGAAATCTTCGGAATTGCACTATTTCATCGCCTTTCTTGTGTTCACGCTCATTCGCCTGTTGCAACGACGCCGTGAATTAAATGAACGCCTAGCCTCTGTTTCAGCACAAATCCCAGGCGTGCTGTTTGAATACCAACAAGATCCACATGGGTTTGGGCGCTTTCTCTATGTGAGTGCCGGAACTGAACCGCTCTTTAATATCACCGCAACACAAATTCTCGATGATCCGATGGCACTCATTCATCAGATTCACCCCGATGACCGTTCTGGTATTCGTGAAATATTTGATGGCTCAGTAACGGTTGCCACGAGCAGACGTGAAACATTCCGAATTCAGCATGCTGATGGTTCCCAGCATTGGGTTCTTGGTGAAGCGGTGTCCACTCCAATAGCTGACGGAACGGTGTTGTGGCGTGGCAGTTTTAATGACGTGAGCACTGAACTGCATCAAGCAGAGCAACTACGAGTCAGCGCGAGCGTGTTTGGTGCAACTCATGACGCTGTCATGATTTTGGATCCTGTAGGAATCATCATTGACGTCAATCCAGGCTTTACCTCACTTCTTGGCTACGAGCGAGAAGAGGCCCTTGGCCATCACGTTAACCAGATGGCTATTGAGCCTGGTCAAGAAAAGTTGTTTGCAGATATTCGCAATTACCTCACCCGCCATGACTTCTGGCGTGGAGAGGTTGTATACCGCCACAAAGATGGCCAGGTAGGACCGGAAGCCGAAACACTCACGACTGTTCGAGATGAAGCGGGCCTCATCATCTATTACGTTGCGGTGATAAGCAGCGTGAATGCCACACGTGAAGATTTTGTAACGGGACTCCCGAACCGCAACTTGTTGGACAACAACATTCAACAAGTGTGCTCTGAAGCAACAAACTCCCATTCAAAGGTTGCGCTTCTCGCCATTGGCCTGGACGGTTTCCGTGCAGTTAATGACGCATACGGGCACCGCTTTGGTGATCTTCTATTGCACGCTGTCGCTGAACGTTTAACGCTGATAGCCAGGGGTAGCACAAACGTGTACCGACTTCGTGGAGATGAATTTGCCATGCTTCACACTGAACAGAGTTCCGGCATGAGTCTTGATGGATTGTGTTCCCAGATCTTGAATGAACTCTCGCAACCGTTCATGGTGGGCGGCGAAACTATTCACATCACCACGGGTATTGGCGTCTCGCTTTTCCCTGACGATTCATTATCCCCTCTTGAACTCACCCAAATGGCATCCTTCGCTTTGCGCGCAGCAAAAACCCGCGGTGCTGGACAGGTGAGCTACTTCCATCCTGAGATGCAGACTGAAGCCGCACAAACGATGCAGCTCATTGATGATCTGAGGAGCGCATTGGCGAATAATGAGATGTTGGTGTACTTCCAACCAATCATTAACCTCAGTGACAACTCAGTGGAGAAAGCCGAAGCCCTCACCCGCTGGATTCATCCTGTTCGCGGCTCGGTTAGCCCCGGGCTCTTTATCCCTCTGGCAGAACGCTCAGGGCTCATTTCACAAATCGGCGAATTCGTGACCGATCAATCAATTGCGTTTTCCCACCAAGTTAGACAGCTCGAAGCAGGATTCCAAATTAGCTTCAATATGTCACCTGTTGAACTCGCTGTTAATTCAGAACAACACATGTTGAGACTTGAACGGATTCATAAAACCGGACTGCCAGGTTCAGCTTTTGTCATTGAAATTACTGAAGGGCTTTTGCTCAACGCAAACGAAACTGTTAGAGCCAACCTTGATACCTATCACGATGCCGGATTGTCATTCGCGATTGACGACTTTGGCACCGGTTATTCATCACTCGCCTACTTGCAGAGTCTCGATGCTGACTGGATCAAGATCGACCAGTCATTTGTTCGCGAACTCTCCCCGAGCTCTGACTCACTTGTTCTTGTTCAGGCGATGATTGCTATGGCTCATCAGCTAGGCCTGCGAGTTATCGCTGAAGGCGTAGAGACGCAGGAACAACGCGATCTATTGCAGGAAGCTGGTTGCGACTTTGCCCAGGGCTACTTGTATTCGCCAGCAATCGCGCCACAAGATTTCATCGAGTGGATGCGTAACTGGCAGAAACAATTCTCGCGTTCGTCGTGAGTTTTACTTCTTGAGTTGGACCAGTTGGTGTTGCATCAGGTGCTGGAGCAAAAATTGCGGCAACACGATCTTTGAGTTCAAAGAGGGCAGGAATTGGTACTGCCTTTTCCATGAGAGGTTGGGCCGCCTCAAAGGTCGCATTGATGTCTGGCTGAGTTTTGAATAGCTGAGTTGGATCATCGGTCGCGGCCTTCATATATGCCTGCCACGCTTGATTGTGTGCAAGGTAGGCAGCTTGTGCATTCAAGATGTCTATGTGCCATGGCAACACGGTGACACCGGCAACTTCATCGCCGGCAGCACCAATGGCAAATTCGCCTGCGTAGGCCGCTTCTGAAAGCGCGTCCCATGCTTTCTTCTTATCTGCCGTGTTCAACTTGCCATTGGATCCATACTGCTTGATGGTGCTTTGCACCTGATCGTCAGTCCACTTCATCGCATCTTCAGAATCTTCGACCGCACTCACCAACGCGCGCATTTCAAGATTCCGTGAAGTCCAGTCCGCAGCGATCAGGCCAAGGCCTAGCACCGTGATGAGAAAAACAACGAAGCCAAGGACCGGAGGCAGCCAGCGAGAAAGTTTCACGCACCCATCATCCCTCAAGACTGACTCTGTGCAAGCACGCCAGAAACCGGTAGCGTATTTTCGTGCTTTCGCCTGCAGCCGACAGTCGCTACCAAGCCCTGCTTGGGCGCCTTCGCCTGCAATATGACGCTATCCCTGACGGTGCCACAATTCGACTCGCTAAACGCACGTCAAACCTGTTTCGACCACGCCAAGAACTTGCCCGACCTGGCCTTGATGTTGCTGCCTTCGACGGAGTACTCGAAATCGACGAGGAAGAGCGCACTGCTCAGGTTCTTGGAATGACCACTTACGAGCACCTCGTCGAAGCAACCTTGCCCTATGGCCTCATACCGATGTGCGTGCCGCAGCTGCGCACCATCACGTTGGGTGGTGCAGTCACCGGACTAGGAATCGAGGCGGCCAGTTTTCGTAATGGAACTCCCCATGAGTCAGTTATTGAGATGGACATCTTGGCGGGCAGTGGTGAGGTTCTCACGGTCAGCGGAGCAGTTGATGATCCCAATCGCGAATTGTTCTATGGCTTTCCTAATTCCTACGGATCATTGGGGTACGCACTTCGCATCAAGATTGAACTCGAGCCAGTCCAGCCATTCGTGCACTTACGTCACCTTCGGTTCGAAAGCGCAGCTGCTCTCACAAATGCAATTGTTATGATTACTGAATCACATGAATATGCTGGAAATCGCGTTGATTTCATTGATGGAACCGTGTTTTCTGACCATGAGCATTACCTCACTCTTGGCGAGATGGTTCCTGAACTTCCTTCAGGGACATCAGCTAGCGACTACACAAAAAAGGGGATCTACTACCGCTCAATTCAGCAACGCACAGATGACTACCTGACGATTCTGGATTACCTCTGGCGATGGGATACCGACTGGTTTTGGTGTTCACGTGCATTTGGTGCACAGAAATCAATCATCAGGAAGCTGTGGCCTCAATCCAAACTTCGTAGCGATGCCTATTGGAAATTGATTGCGCTAGATCACAAATACGATATTTCGGGCACATTGAATTCCTTGCAACGTAAACCTCAACGTGAGGCTGTCGTCCAAGACATCGAAGTGCCCCTTGACCAGTTACCCGATTTTCTTGAATTCTTTCATCGCGAGATTGGGATTGAACCAATCTGGATCTGCCCACTCAAACAACGCGATCCCAATGTCCGTTGGCCTCTGTATGAATTCGATCCCCAGCAGATGTACGTCAATGTGGGCTTTTGGTCCAGCGTTGCCATGCCTGACGGAATCGACAAAAATTCTGGCTTTTTCAATCGAAAAATTGAAGAAGAAGTGACACGATTGGATGGTCGAAAGTCGTTGTACTCCACGGCTTTCTACGAACGCGAAACATTTTGGTCGATTTATGGGGGTTTCGACTATCAGTCCCTCAAAGATCGATATGACCCGCACGGGAGACTATTGGGACTGTACGAAAAGGTGGTTGAACAGCGATGAAACTTGCAGATGTTTTTGCTTTTGTCGTTCCAGAAGATCGCGGTGTTGCATTCAGGGCCTTTGACGGCTCAACCGCGGGGCCAAGTGATGCGGAAGTAGCACTTGAACTTCGCAACCCTCGCGGCGCGCAATACATCGCGACCGCGCCGTCACAACTTGGACTTGCCCGCGCGTATGTCAGTGGTGACTTAGAGATTGTGGGCGATCCATACGTAGCACTCTCGCGCCTGTACCCAATCGACACTTCACACATTGGGCTTAAAGAAAAAGCCAAGCTGGCTAAGAGCCTCTTGCCGTATGTACTTTCACGCCCAACACCACCTCCGCAAGAGCGCAGACTTTCAGGTCGTCGCCACTCAAAGAATCGTGATGCGGATGCGATTCAGCATCACTATGACGTCTCAAATCTGTTTTACAGCTGGGTTCTTGGCCCTTCGATGGCCTATACCTGTGCTGTCTTTCCCAATGAACATGCCTCACTAGAAGTCGCCCAAGAAACCAAGTTCGATCTCGTTTGTCGCAAACTCGGTTTGCACCCGGGTATGAAATTGCTCGATGTTGGCTGCGGATGGGGCGGCATGGTTCGTCATGCTGTAAAAAATTATGGTGTCACCGCCATTGGTGTGACACTTTCCGAGCAACAAGCAGCATATGCACAAGCAGCAATTGAGCGAGATGGCATTGGTCACCGCGCCGAGGTTCGATTCAGTGACTATCGCGATCTTCCCGAAACGGATTTCGATGCTGTGTCGTCTATCGGTCTTACAGAGCACATTGGACGCGCAAATTACCCCGCCTACTTCTCATTCCTATACGGCAAACTCAAGCCCGAGGGACGCATGCTGAATCACACCATCACTCGTCCTAATGATGACGAACCTTCGCACTACAACGATTCATTTATTAATCGCTATGTCTTTCCTGACGGTGAACTCTCAGGCCCTGGGCACATCATGAGCACAATGAATGCAGCAGGCTTTGAGATTCGTCATCAAGAGAATCTTCGCGAGCACTATGCCTTGACCCTCAAGCACTGGTGCGAAAATCTCGAAACACATTGGGACGAAGCTGTGGCTGAGGCGGGTGAAGGCACTGCTCGCGTGTGGCGGCTCTACATGGCTGCTTCGCGCATGGGTTTTGATCTCAACACTATTCAGCTACACCAGATGCTCGGTGTGAAACTGAGTGAAGGCTACAAATCAGGTATGCCGTATCGCATGCAACTTGATGTTGGGTAATCCGACTATTCAGGTGCGTGAACGAGCAAATGCTGTGCGAGTTCGTCGCTGAGTTCTGTGTACTCACCCGCGCTACCAATGCTGATGCCGCCGGCAGTGCGCTGAACCATCACAGCTGATCCAGGAATCGCTCCGACCCGCCGTAGCTGCACCATCGTTGTTGCGCTCTCTTGAATTGGCTCCGCAATTCTGCGCACGATCACTCTGGAGGCTTCTTTTCCAACTGCTTCTGTGAGTGACTGCATCGCCATGCCGTGAGCGCTATCGACCGCGGGGTTCAGTGCATCTAACCCAGGAATTGGATTCCCATATGGCGATTCGGTTGGGTGACCCAAGATCTCAAGCAAGCGTAATTCCACCGGCTCGCTGATGACATGCTCCCAGCGGCAGGCTTCAGCGTGGACGTCTTCCCATGGAAGTCCAAGGACATTCACCAATAAACACTCTGCGAGCCGATGCTTACGCATCACACTAATCGCAGCTTCGCGACCGGCAGGGGTGAATTGAAGTTGGCGATCAGGCGTTACAACAACAAGGCCATCACGTTCCATTCGAGCAACGGTCTGCGAAACCGTGGGTCCACTTTGGTGAAGTCGTTCAGTGATGCGCGCCCGCATTGGGGCTATGCCCTCTTCTTCAAGTTCAAAGATGGTGCGCAAATACATTTCAGTGGTATCGATTAGTGCACTCACACCCATCTCCTTTCATTGCTTAAGTGAGGTAACCCTCACCTTAGGCTCCAAGGAGTGCAGCGATCAACAGGGATAGGGAAAAGCCAGCCACGACGAGCCCGCCCGTCCACAGGCGTTCAATAGCAAAACTCTCCGGCAACATCGTGTCCGAGATCATCGCCAGCAGAGCGCCAGCCGCAAAGGTCTGGGCAACACCTGTCCAGGTTCCGTCATCTGATGCCAGAACTTCATGACCCAGCACGGCACTGCCTGCGCTGGTCACCACCACGGCAGACCACAACAACAACACCTTGGCAAGCGGCCACTTTCGCTCGCGCAGACCTGCCGATGCAGCCATACCTTCGGGAACGTTCGATAAACCAATGCCAAGCAAGAGCGGCATGCTCACACCACCACTGAGCACACTCAACCCAAGCACAAAGGATTCCGGGACTCCGTCCAATGCGCTACCCAGCACGATCGCCATGGGGTTACTGGGGTCTTCTTGACCAGGTTGCGGGTTCTTCCGTGAACTGCCACGGCGCTCAATGGCCCGACTGCCCAGAACAAAGACCATCGCGCCCGCAAGCAACGAGATAGCCACTGCAGTCATGGAAAGGGATGTTTGAGCATCTGCCACTAAGTCGTAGGCAACTGAACCAATGAGCAGGCCACTACCCAATGCCATCACGACGGCGGTCACCTTGGGTGCCGGTTTGAATGCATAAGCCAAGAGCGCACCCAGAATCAATGTGGCTGATGAAAGTGCCCCAAAGAAGGCTGCGCTGATCACATATTCAGTTTGGCAGAAAAGCTTTCTCCCCCATACCAATACCCTTATCCGGTGCCAACAATCATGTGGTTTCGTCGTGATCTCAGACTTCTCGATAATCCTGCCCTTCTTGGCGCATATGAGGCTGCCATGGCTGATGGAGACGGTGCAGTGGTGCCGCTCTTTGTCGTTGATCCAGTGCTCTGGGAAAAGGCCGGACCGGTTCGTCAAAATTATTTAGTCGCATCTCTCGACTCGCTCGGTGCGAGCATGAACCGGTCGCTATTGATTCGTCATGGCGATCCTGCAGTCATCCTCCCCCAAGTTGCGAAAGCCGCAGCTGCCACGAGTGTGCACATCGCAGCCGACTACGCGCCATATGGAATGCGTCGCGATCTCAAGGTTGAAAAGGCACTTGGAAAGACTCCACTCGTTCGCACAGGTTCTGCATATGCAGTTGCACCGGGCCGCGTGACAAAAAGCGATGGCACGCCTTACCGAGTCTTCACTCCATTTTATCGGGCATGGATGACTCACGGTTGGCGTGCGCCAGCTGCTGATGTTCCCGCAGATATCACGTGGCTCATGCCAATGGAATGCGAGGGAAGGCCAACAGCACCAACGCTTTCAGACATCACCTTGCCACCTGCTGGAGAAAAAGCAGCTTGGGAACAATGGATGCACTATCGCGAAAACAACCTCGCCCAATATGCCAGTGAACGTAACCGACCAGATCTCAACACCACGAGCAAACTCAGCCATCACTTGCGTTGGGGTGAGATTCATCCTCGATCATTGCTCGCTGAATTACATGATGATGAAGATGAAGTTTTTCGAAAGGAATTATGTTGGCGAGAGTTCTATGCCGACGTACTTTTCCAAGCACCAACATCCGTGAATACTTCGCTCAATGCCAAGTACGACAACATGGACTGGGCGCACGGCCCTGAAGCGGATCGCGCATTTGAAGCATGGGCTTTGGGTCGAACCGGTTTTCCGTTAGTCGATGCAGGCATGCGCCAACTTCGCACCGAGGGATGGATCCACAACCGCGTACGTATGGTCGTAGCAAGTTTCCTGATTAAAGACCTACATATTCAATGGCAACGAGGCGCCAAAGAATTCATGTACTACCTGCGTGATGCAGACCTGGCCAGCAACGTGCATGGCTGGCAATGGACTGCGGGCTGTGGAACAGATGCTTCGCCCTTCTACCGAGTCTTTAATCCAATTTCCCAGGGCTTGAAGTTCGACCCCGACGGTGATTACGTGCGCAAGTACCTGCCTGAGTTGCGGCATTTGGCCGGCAGTGCGGCCCATGAACCATGGGATCAACCTGACGGCTACGCCCATGGGTACCCCAAGCGCATCGTCGATCATGCTGTTGAACGCTTGACTGCACTGGCTGCCTATCAGGAGATCCGCTAACTACCAACCCCTACGATTGCTGGCTATGCCGACCTTCTCTGTTGTTTCCATGAAGGGCGGGGTTGGCAAAACATCTGTCACATTGGGTTTAGCCAGCGCTGCTTGGAACCGAGGACATCGAGTTCTGGTTATCGACCTAGACCCTCAGGCCAATGCAAGCATGGGCTTACGTGTTGATGAGCCGACCTTCACGGTGAACGACGTACTTGCTGACGCTCGTCCAGGTATTGCTTCCGATGCCCTCCATATTTCACCTTGGGGCGAAAACGTTCATGTCCTTGCCTCTGAACGTTCCCTTGAACATCGCAACACCGTTGAGGGTCGCCATTCATCACTTCGGCTTCGCGCAGCATTGGCAAGCTTGCCGCATTCATATGACTGCGTTCTCATTGATTGCCCTCCTTCCCTTGGCGAACTCACCCGCAATGCGTTGAGCGCGAGTGACAGCGCACTGATCGTGACCGAACCTGGATTTTTCGCACTTCGCGGCGCCGAACAAGCTTTAGAAGCCGTCGAAGTTATCCGGAGTTCAACAAACCCATTGATGAAGGCAGAGGCCATCATCATTAATAAGGCACGGCCATCTGTTGCAGAACAACGCCACCGCATTGAAGAGTTGCGCACAAACTACGGAACACTCGTCAGCCAAACACTTGTTCCAGAACGCAATGCAATCCAGCAAGCAGAGGCTGCAGGTATGCCGATCCATGCGTGGGAATCACCGGCTGGAATTGAGTTAGCACAAATCTTTGACGCGCTTTATAACGAAATCATGCCGATTCGTTTTTCAACGGAGGTAACGCGATGAGTACCGACAAGCCTGCCTTCGATCCCACTCCGCGCCCGGCTCTTGGCAAAGCATCAGATGCAGTGTGGCATCCAACCTTGCCCCGCGACCATGAGGAGCGCGCGCCGTTGAGCACTGGTGCAACATCGGATGCGTTACTTGGACCTAAGCGCGACAAACTTGTTGAACTCAACGTTGAGGTTCCCAAATCAATTCGCAAAGCTCTCAAGAATGAAGCAGACAAGCGTGGCATGAGTGTGGATCAGTTGATCACCATGCTTGCACGTAATTATTTGGGCCGCTAAATCTTTATGGTGAAAGTCGTTCAACAGCCCACGCACTGGGATCATTGAATTTCCCGGATTCGATCGTGCGGTGAAAACGCAGTCGGTCATGCAGCCGCGATGGCCTTCCCTGCCAAAACTCAATCGTGCGCGGAACGATTAACCAACCACCCCAGTGATCCGGCATGGGGATGTCTTGGGGATACCTGCGCGAAAGTTCATCAAAGCGCGCATCCAAGATCGACCGATCTGTAATCACTGTTGACTGCTCACTAACCCACGCACCAATTTTTGAATCACGCGGACGCGTACTGAAATATTCTTGGGCTTCCGTTCGACTAATTGGCGACGCTGAACCAGAGACACACACCTGCCGGTGCATGGCAAACCACGGGAAGACAACAGAGGCGTGGGGATTCTCCCAAATCTCGCGGCTCTTTCGCGATTGCAAGTTGGTGTAAAAAATGAAGCCGCGTTCATCAGCGTTCTTCAACAAAACGGTGCGGCTACTTGGCTGGCCGGTCTGGTCCGCCGTTGAAAGGACCATGGCATTTGGTTCAGGTAACTGCGCAGCAACAGCTGCCTCCAGCCAAACCTGGAAAGCCGAGAGTGGGTCAGCAGGCAGATCACCGATATCGAGGTGACCCTGGTCATAGTGCACCCGAAGATCTGCTAGCCGAGTTGGCGCTTGGTCAGGGTTCTCTAGACTCATACCTGCATCCCACCACGGGAGCGCCTCGCAATGAGCAAATGGAGCGTTCTGTGTCTGACAACATCCAGATTCCTACTGACCTACTTCCTGTTGATGGCCGCTTTGGTGCGGGCCCATCTAAGGTGCGTAAAGAGCAGGTTGACGCTCTTTCAGCGGTATGGCAGAGCTACTTGGGTACTAGTCACCGTCAAAAGACGGTGAAGTCACAGGTTGGTCGCCTTCGCTCAGGTCTGTCAGATCTGTTCTCCCTCCCTGAGGGCTACGAAGTTGTGCTCGGCAACGGCGGCTCAACGGCGTTCTGGGATGCAGCTGCCTTTGGTTTGATCCGGGATCGCGCTCAGTTCCTGTCCTTTGGTGAATTCGGCGCCAAGTTTGCCAGCGGTGTGAAGGATGCGCCGTTCCTGGGTGAACCAACCATCCGCAAGTCAGAGCCAGGCGATGCCCCTGCTTTTGTTGCTGAAGCCGGCGTTGACGCGTACTGCTCACCGCATAACGAAACCTCAACTGGCGTTGCGGTGACACCGAAGCGCGTTGCTGGCGCTGACGCTGATGCGTTGATGATCATCGATGCGACTTCTGCTGCAGGTGGCCTGATGGTTGATGCAAAGGAATTCGACACCTACTACTTCGCTCCGCAAAAGAGCTTCGGTTCAGATGGTGGTTTGTGGTTCGCGCTGATGTCACCGGCCGCGATCGCTCGTGTTGCTGAGATCAAGGCAACCAACCGCTGGATCGCACCGTTCTTGGACCTGCAGACCGCAATTGATAACTCGGTTCAGGACCAGACCTACAACACCCCTGCACTTTCAACAATCTTGATGATGGCCGAGCAGGTTGACTGGTTCAATAGCAACGGCGGTTTGAAGTGGGCTGCAGGCCGCACCGCTGAATCATCAGGAGTGTTGTACGACTGGGCAGAAGCTAACCCGCTGGCAACTCCGTTTGTTACCGATCCAGCAAAGCGTTCAGGTGTGGTCGCAACCATCGATATCGACGACTCAATCGATGCAACCTTGATCTGCAAGGCACTTCGCGCCAACGGTGTTGTCGATACTGATCCGTACCGCAAGCTTGGCCGCAACCAACTTCGAGTTGCCGTGTTCCCATCAGTCGATCCTGACGATGTGCGCGCACTGACTCGCTGCATTGATTACGTCATTACTCAGCTTTCGTGACGCTAGCTCCTGCTCGTCCGGTACGCGATCGCTCAACTTGGATCTGCTATTTGCAGGGCGGCTTCTTTGCGTGGTTCATCTACGCCTTCGGAGCCACCCAAGCGTTACTTCGTGACGAGCAGGGAACCACTCGTTCAATTGCCGCCTTGCATGGAACCTTCCTTGCAACAGGAAGCCTCGTAGGTTCACTTCTCGCGGGTAAAGCACTGCTCAAATGGGGTCGTGGAATCGTCATGCGGGTTGGTGGAATCGGAGCCATCATCGGCATCCTGATCTACACCACACCCAATGGCTCATTCCCCGTGACCTTGGCCGGAGCCTTCTTCGCAGCGCTGTGTGGGTCATTTTTTACTTCTGGACTCAACGCATTCTTGATGGATCATCAAGGAGATGCCGGTCCAAGTTCACTCCTTGAGGCCAATGCAGTCGCCGCCTTCATGGGTCTTGCCGGACCGCTGGTAGTTGGTGTCACCACTGCAACGTTTTTCGGTTGGCGTGCAGGCGTGTGGGTCGCTGTTGCCGCGTTGATTGTCGTTGAATTTGCGCGGGGTCGAGACCTGTCGGGTTACCGGACTGATGCTGAAGAACTCAAACATGAACGCACCGACAAGATGCCTCGCGAGGTGTACTGGAGTTTAGGTTTGTTTATGTGCTTTCTGGCCACTGAGTTCTCAATGACGTTTTGGAGTGCAGATCTTTTACGCGAACGTTGTGGTTTTGCAGCAGGAGCAGCGGCTGCATCCATTGGCGCAATCACAGGAGGCATGCTGATTGGGCGACTCATCGGAGCACGTCTTGCAGAGCGTCACCCTGCAGATTTTTTGCTACGTGTTTCTGTTGTGCTCGCACTTGTTGCTTTTGCACTTGCATGGAGTTTTACCTGGTGGCCAGCTGTAATCCTGGGCTTGGCACTTGGCGGACTTGGGCTCAGCGTGCAGTCACCCTTAGGCATCGCACGAACAATGCAAGTCTCCAATGGTTTAACAGACCGTGCATCAGCACTCGCCCTCGTTGCCGGAAGTATCGCTGTGGCATCGGCGCCAATTGCCTTAGGCGTGTTGGCTGATCATGTTGGTTTCCACACTGCGTTCTTGATGGTTCCTGTCTTTCTCGGACTCGCACTCGTGATCTTGCTGGTGCGTCCGGTCAAACCAGTTGTAAGAATTAGTTAAGGAATAGCAACGCGGAGCAACCGATGATCACGTTCACTCGCGATGAGTAGTGCTTTTCCATCTGCTGCCCAAGTAATTGCTTCACCCTGTAATTGCCCAGGTAGATCAAAGGTTTTCGAGGGCTTACCTACGGGCAAGCCGTGGTAGATCGTCGCATCAAAGTAAGTACGCAACACGTAGCGGTCACCTTGCGGCGACACTGCGCCATCGGTGATTAACCCACCTTCGGTGTGCAACTTAATCGCTGTGTTTCTTTGTTGTAGTGGATTAGGTAGCGCATACAAACTTCCGTGCGCTAATTGTTTTGTCACAATCCATAACTGAGGAGTAGCTGGATCCGCGAGCAGGGTCTCTGCGTTATGCGACATATCTGGATAGGTGAATCGATAGGTCGATGCACTGAGAGTTTGTGAGTCAAGGCTCTTGGGTTCACGGATTTTAAGTACCTCCACGAAGGGCCACGAATCTTTGTTATCGCCGATGTCGCCAAGCCAGAGAACTGGACGACCCTTGGCATCTCTGCCGGATGCGATCGCTTCGTAGTCTCGCGACCGAACGCCGCGGATAGTCAGCGTCGCCTTGGTTTTACATGTGCGTTCATCCACCGCGTAGATTCGCGGCCCTCCTGAAGAGTCGTTGTGAAGGTACAACGTGCCCGGGAATGCTTGCGAGCGAGTGATCCCACTGATTTCATCGAAGCGTTGATCAGTGAACGTGCATTGAACGTTCCACGGCGGAACTGCGGCCCGTGCGGGAGTGAGTCCCAAGAAAAAAACGAGTGGCGCTAGCAGAAAAGCAAAAAGTCGGGTCATGAGCCAGCGAACGCCGCCGCAACCACCACCGCGATGAGCGATGCGAGCACCACGAGGGTGATGATGCGGCGGGCCTTAGGACTCATGACCCGACCTTAAAGCTTTACTACCCGGATACGCCAAGCAGCTGCTCAATTGGGTTGATCGCGAAGTACAAAACAAAGGCGATTGAGATAACCCACATCAGCCAGTTGATTTCCTTGATCTTGCCGGTTGCGATCTTGATGATGACCCAGCTCACGAAACCAGCACCAATGCCGTTGGTGATTGAGTAGGTGAATGGCATCAAGGCGATCGTCAAGAAGGCAGGGATGCCGATCGAGTAATCGGTGAAGTCAATGTGACGAATTTGCGTCATCATCAAGAAACCAACAATTACCAGAGCCGGCGTTGCAGCCTCGTAAGGAATCACTGTGACCAGCGGCGAGAAGAACATTGCGATCAAGAACAGCAGACCGGTAACCAATGATGCGATACCAGTGCGTGCACCTTCACCGATGCCTGATGCTGACTCGATGTATGCAGTGTTGCTCGAGACCGAACCCACACCGCCAGCGACTGCTGCGAGTGAGTCGACAACAAGGATGCTCTCGAAGTGAGGAATGTTTCCTTCTTCATCAAGCAAATCAGCTTCAGTGGCAAGACCAAAAGCGGTGCCCATGGTGTCGAAGAAGTCAGAGAGCATGAGCGAGAAAATCGCCAGGATTGCTGCAACAACGCCGATTGATTCAAAACTGCCAAAGAGGTTGAACTGACCAAGCAATCCAAGATCCGGGGTAGCAGCAATTGACTCTGGCACCTTAGGAACGTTCAGGCCCCAACCAAGTGGGTTATCTGTTGACTTGGCTCCAACGCCTGCCACGGCTTCAATAATCATTGCAACCACGGTCGTAGCCAGAATGGAAATCAAGATTGCGCCCTTGACCTTGCGCACCAACAACACGATGGTGATGATCAAACCGATCACGAAGGTCAGAATTGGCCAGCCTTGAAGCTCACCGAAGAATCCGAACGAAATAAGTGGAACACCCGAGCGAACAATGCCCGAGTCCACTAAACCGATGATGGTGATGAACAAACCAATACCCACGCCAATTGCGTACTTAAGCTGCTCTGGCACTGCCTTGAAGACAGCAGAGCGGAAGCCGGTGAGTACCAACAACAGAATCAACAAGCCTTCAAGCACTACAAGACCCATGGCGTCTGCCCAGGTCATCTGAGGGGCAAGGGTGAAGGCAACGAAACCGTTGAGGCCAAGGCCGGCAGCAATAGCAACCGGGAAACGGCCAATGGCACCCATCAGGATTGTCATGAGGCCAGCAACGAGGGCTGTTGCTGCGGTGACCATCGTGATTGACTGAAGAACATCTGTGTTTTCGCCGATGAACTGACCGTTCACATCTTTTGCAGTACCAATGATCAGTGGATTCAGCACTACGATGTATGCCATCGTGAAGAAGGTGACAAATCCACCTCGGATTTCACGGCTGTAATTGGATCCGCGTGCGGATAGTTCGAAATACTTGTCGAAGCCAGATTTTGGCTCGGTACTAATGGACATGCACCCTCGGGTTGATGAATGGCCGGAGACTAGCGTGAGAACTCCATCAACTGTTGGACATGAGGGAAGGCAGCACCATGAGTCGGACAAGTGCCTATCGGGCAGAGCCAGGTTCAGTGGCTTCAGCGCAAGTTGCTGTCCGAATTGGCACGCTAGCTTGGGTGATCGCCGGCGTCGTTGGTGCCGTCGTTTTGAAGACACAAGACGGAAATGTCCAGCAATGGCTGCTGATGTCAGCTATCGCAATTACCAGCGGGGTTTTAGGTTTGGTGTTTTTGCGGCGCAAGGCCCAAGGGAAGTAACCGCTCCTGGAATTCAATTCGAACAGTGTTTAGGAGTGGCCTAAATCCCCAGCTTCATCTGGCAGGGATCCCTCAGCGGGCTCAACGGGTGGTTCAACGAGAACCTCGGAATGCGCACCGCAGCCAAAGCCCAAACTCACGATGCGCCCGTCTGCCGCACCAAGTTCATTAGCGCAGATTCCAAAAGCCTGACCAACCACACCACCCACAGTTACCAAGAAGCCACAGGTTGAACATTCATGGGCTGCATTTCTCGCCATTGCTGTCTGCGGGCCCGTGTCACCTACGTGCCACCTATGAGCCGCCGCTTCACGCCCAAGTGGAGAAAGCACGCGAGCTCGACCAAGACCAAGTTCCCACTGACCTGGCGTCAATGGAGCAAGGGAGGCCACACCTTCAAGTTCATCTTCGCCAGTGAGTCCGGCGATGAGTCGTTGGTCATCTGCTGGAGTGGGCAGGATGTCGCCGACACCAAGGTCACCTGGTTGAACCCGTTCACTCCATGGCACCCAAGCTGGGGCAACCAGGGCCTGCTCCCCCGGCATCAAGACCACATCGTTGACCGTGACCGAATCAGTGCCAGCCGCACGCACGACAAGGACAGCCCAATTCCAACCGACATAGGCGGGGTTGAGACAGGTATAAAGGTGGGTTGCTATGTGATCGGCGTCCATCATGGCGCTGACAAATTCACCGACATATTCCGCGCCAACTTCTCCGATTAGGGCGTCGCGGGTCAGTTCCTGAGCATCAAGAAGCCGCGGATCGTCCACGATGGCCACTTGAGTGTCGATGTCAGTCACAGGTCGATTCTCGCGTACCTATGACCCGTGCTGAACCCCCGGGGGCAAAACACCAGCAATCCCGTAGGCTGCGGGCGTGATGATTCGTCGAATTGCCCCTGTCGTTGCCCTTGGTATTGCTGCTCTTGCGCTTTCCGGATGTACAAAGCCTGCGCCGGCTGTGTCTGTGGTCAGCGGCGTCAACAGCGTGAATGAAGAGGCACTGTGCTGGGACTTCAATGTCGACGAAGCAGGCCTTAACTGCCAAAACCTGGCCACCAACTTGGAAGATGCACTGCCTAGCGCTCTCAGCGTTCCATCAATGGTGGGTAACACCGTGGGCATCAGCGTTGACCCAGTAGTCGCAGAAGAAGGTTGGACCGCATTCTTCAATGGCCAGCCACTGAGTCCAGAACCCATCACAGAGACCTACTTCCGTTTCACTGTTCCAACTGGCACAACACTGAATGCCGAAGGAACTCCGCTTGCTGTTGCTTCAATCAGCAACAACAAGATGCGCGGTTTGTGGTTGTTCAAAATCACGAACTAGTAGTTCACCTTGAATCAAACGTTCGACCTTGGGATTGCATTAACGACGTTTTTCGTTATTTTCCTTGCTGAACTTCCAGATAAGAGTTTCATTGCATCATTGGTGCTCGCGACTCGTTTTCGACACCTCTACGTATGGCTCGGTGTCAGCGCTGCATTCTTCATTCAATGCCTTATCGCCGTTACAGCTGGCGGGTTTATTGCACTTCTGCCGCAGGAACCGGTTCTTGCTGTTACTGCCATATTTTTCTTGGCTGGTTCAATCGTTTTAATTCGCGGGGGCTTGAAATCGCGGGCCCAGGAAGCACAAGAAGAAGCAGCTGAAGAATCAGAAGTTTTAGCAAAAGTTGGCGCGTCGTCTACCGAATCCGTGCGTCGCACAATCATCACAAGCTTTGTTGTGATCTTTGCGGCCGAATGGGGTGACCTCACTCAGATTTTTGCTGCTGCTCAAGCTGCGAAAACAGGGCAGCCGTTCACCGTATTTGTTGGTGCTTGGATTGGGCTGATCGCTGTTGCTGGTATTGCAGTAGTGCTGGGTCGCTGGCTGCAACAGCGCATCCCTTTATCGCGCGTACGTATCGCTTCGGGATTAGTGCTATTGGCCCTTGCAGTGTGGACTGCAACTGAATTTTTCCAAGCGCTCAGCACGCCTTAACAGGAAATTAAATGTCGAGGTCGTTGGCAACCGCGCGCAACACTGCGGCGGTTTTTTGTGCCATGACATCTGCAGGGTACTTACCCCGCTGAAGCTGCGTGGCCACGCCATCAAGCAACTTGATGAGGTCTTCAACGAGGCCAGCAAGATCGCCAGCAGGCTTGCGGCTGCCCTTGACCACAGAAGGGGTCGGGCCAATGATCTTGACTGACAGTGCCTGCTTACCGCGCTTGCCGTCAACGATGCCGAACTCGACCTTTGTTCCAGGCTTGAGTGCCGTGACGCCATCAGGCAGCGTAGACACATGGACGAAGACGTCTTCACCTTCGTCTGATGCGAGAAAGCCGAAGCCCTTCTCAGTGTCGTACCACTTCACGGTTCCTGTAGGCATGGGTCAAGGGTACCCAGCGACCCTTGGGTTGGGGCCGCTCGGGTGACTCAGGCCACTTGGGCCAGAGGGATTTGAGCACGAACCTGTAACTCCAGGTCAGAAAGTTTCCCGATTCCGGGGATGGACACATCCACTTCTTCGAAGGCAGCCGTGCCCCGCACGTCAAGATCCATTCCGCCTGCCTGACCGGTCACTCACTCTCGATCAACGCTGAGTTTGATCGAGCAATCACTGTCGATGAGGCAACAGCATTGCTGAGCAGCGCACCTGGTGTGTCAGTGGTTGATGTGCCAACTCCATTGGCAGCTGCGGGCACCGATCCGTCGCTGGTCGGTCGCATCCGCCAAGACCAGTCGGTAGCGGACGGTCGAGGCTTGGTGTTGTTTGTCGGCAACGACAATCTTCGCAAGGGGGCGGCGTTGAACGCTGTTCAGATTGCTGAACTGGTTGCCGCAGGTCTCTAGCAGTAGCGCCTCTCATCGGTGAAAGTGGTCCGAGATGTCATCGGTGACACATGTGACGTAAGGCACGAAAGCCAGTCTGTGAGTCATGTGTCACCTCAGGGTGCCGCGATCTCGACCGACGAGTTGGGGATAGGCGGAAGCGGGAAGTGGCATGCAACAAATTGTCCGGGCGATACCTCTTGCATGAGCGGTTCCTCTGCGGCGCACTTGTCCTGCACCTTGGGGCAGCGCGTGCGGAACCTACAACCACTGGGGGGCGAAAGAGGAGAAGGAACGTCGCCTTCGAGGGCAGGCCCTCCGAATGCGACGTCAGGATCTGCCTGAGGCACGGAGTCCAGGAGCGCGCGAGTATATGGGTGAGCTGGGTGGTTGTAGACAGCCTCCGGCTCACCGAACTCGCAGACCTTACCCAGGTACATCACCATCACTCGATCACTCACTGTGCGTACTACGCCCAAGTCGTGCGAGATGAAGATGATGGTGAGGTTGTGTTCGGCTTTGAGGTCTTCAAGGAGATTCAGAACCTGTGCTTGAACGGATACATCAAGTGCCGAAACCGGCTCATCGCAAATGAGGAGGTCAGGGCGCAGGGCCAACGCACGTGCGATCGCGACTCTTTGCGCCTGGCCTCCTGAGAGAGCCCGCGGTAAGGCCTTGGCAAACCGTTCACCCGACAGTCCGACCTGGCTCAGCACATCTTTCGATGTCTGCTTCCGCTCCTCCTCCGGCCGCTTGGCTACTGCAAGGCCCTCGACGACTATGTCTTCCACCCTTCTCCGCGGATTCAACGAGGCGATCGGATCTTGGAAGATCATCTGCATCTCGCGTCGAAGCTTGCGCATCTCGCGTTCGCTTGCACGCTCGATTGACTCGCCTTTGAAGGAGATCTGTCCCGATGTCAACCGGTCGAGTCGAAGCACTGATCGGCCTGTTGTGGACTTTCCGCAACCAGACTCGCCAACGATGCCCAAGGTCTCGCCGCGTACCACGTCGAAGCTCACTTTCGATACTGCTTGGACCAAGCCGCCTGAAGTCGGATACTCGACCACCAGATCCTTGACCGAAAGCAGTGCTTGTTCGTCACGCAGGTGTGCTGTACCGCTACCAGCCATGTCAGCGTCCCCCTTGTCCAACGTTCACGGTGTCCCGCGCTGCATGCTCGACAGGGTGCAGGCAGGCGAACTGGTGTTCTGTACTCGCTGTGGTCAACGCTGGTCCTGGATCGATGCACGCAGGTGTGCTGAATTCGCATCGCGGAGCAAAGCGGCATCCCTCCGGGGGGCTCACGGGATCAGGCAGGGAGCCATCGATGACGCGGAGCCTCTGATGCCGTCCCGTGGCAATCGATGGTGTAGCGCCAAGAAGGGCTTCGGTGTACCGGTGTCGGGGGGACTCGAAGACTTCGCGAGTGGGGCCAGTCTCGGACAGCCTCCCTGCATACATCACCGATACACGATCCGTTCTGCCGGCCACGACTGAAAGATCGTGGCTGATGAGCATCATGGCCATGCCGCGTTCGCGCTGCACAGATCTCAGAAGATCAAGGATCTGCCGCTGAATCGTCACGTCCAGTGCGGTGGTGGGCTCGTCGGCAATCAGCAGCACTGGCTCACACGCCAACGCGATGGCAAGCATGACGCGTTGGCGCATGCCTCCAGACATCTCATGGGGGTAGTTGCGAAGACGAGGTTCAGGATCCGGGACCCCCACTTCAACGAGAAGCTGCAGGGCGCGGGTGTGAGCCTCGCTTTTGCTGACGCCGAGATGCTTTCGCATGCCCTCTGAGATCTGGCGCTCCACCCTCACTACTGGGTTCAGCGATCGCCCCGGGTCCTGGAACACCATGGCGATCTGATTGCCCAGCAGTTCCTGCTTCTCCTTCTTGGAAAGCGAGAAGAGGTCTCTTCCCTGAAGGCGAACCTCGCCTGTGCAGGCTGAGCGTGGGGGCATCAGGCCCATGATCGCCCGGGCCATGATGGACTTCCCAGAGCCCGACTCACCAACGACTCCCAACGCCTGCCCTGCCTCAAGGTTCAATGAGACATCATCGACAGCGCGCACGGACCCTCGTGGGGTTCCGATATGCGCTCGTAGATGCTGCACCTCGAGCAAGGGGGTGGTGTTCGTCATGATGAGTCGGGCCTCCTGGGAATCAAATGGAGCTGTCAGCAATCCGCACTTCTATGGCTGCATCCACAGTCCTTCAGTGACAAGTGAGCCACTGCCGTAGTACTCGATGCCGCCTCCGAACTTCTTTCCTGTCCAGAAGAAGCCCTGAGGTGAGACGTACCAGAGGTAAGGATTCAGCGACGTAATCCGATCCTGAGCGATCGCGTAGGCATCCTTGCGCTCACCGATGTCAGTGGCCTGGCGTCCGGTGTCGAGCGCATCATTGAGCACTGGATCATTGATGCCGCTGGTGTTCCCCTTCGAATCCCCGTGGAACCAGGTGTACATCTGGGTCTCCGGATCCAGGAAGTTCGTTCCGGAACTCATCGCCTGGAAGTCACCACTGAGCGACTTGCCCTGTGCAGTGGGGAAGTCGAACTCCTCCACCTTGACGGTGACGTTCTTGTAGGTCGACATCTGTGCCTGGATCGCCTGAGCGACGGTATTGCTCGGTGGCAGCGAGTACGCGGTCAGCGTGATCGCCACGGGCTTTCCCTGCTTTGCTGCAATCTCATCGAAGAGCGCCTGCGCTTCGGTGGCATTGAACTGCGTGATCTGCGTTCCGGTGTAGAACGGGGCATCAGCATTGAACAGCGATGTTGGCAGTTCTGCCCCGCCTTCGTAGACAACCTCGTTGATGAGGCTGATATCGATCGCCTTCACGAAGGCTTCTCGTACCTTGGGATCATCGAATGGCGCCTTGCGGAAGTTCAAGGCGAAGCCATTGCCGCCATTGAGCATCACCTGGTAGGTGCCGTAACCGGCAGCCTCGGCCTTCTGAGTGTTGTCGGCCTTGTTATCCACAACAATATCCACGCCATCTGCCTGGAGGGTGTTCAGGCGTTGTGCGGAATCCAGCACCGTGCGGATCGTGAGGGAGTCGAGGTACGGCTTTGGCGCATTCCAGTACGAGGGGTTCTTGGACAGTTCCATCTTGTCCTGGCGAATCCAGCTCTTCAATGTGAAGGGACCGGCACCAATGGGATTTGCATCGAACGCCTCTGAGCCCTTCTCCAGCGCGGCAGGGGAAGCGATCCAGTTCAGCGACGAGACTGTGATGCCCTGCCCGAAGTTCGGATTGGGCACTCCCATTGTGAATTGCATGGTCAGGTCATCGACAACTTTGGTAGAGGTCACCTGCGCAGCTGTGCCCAACGAAGCGGATCCCAACTCGGGATTCTTCATGCGATCCCAATTGAACTTCACGGCCTCAGCATTGAGTGCGGAGCCGTCGCTGAAGGTGACGCCAGGCCGGAGCTTGAGGTCGAAGGTCTTGCCAGCGTCACTCGACGTCAGGCTCTCTCCGATTGAGGGTATCAATTCGTACGTGGTGAGGTCCTGCGTGAAGAGCGTTCCGTAGAGCGAGGTTCCCACGGGAGCGCTTCCCGAGTAACCCACCGTGATCTTCGCCGGATCCAGACTGGTTGGCTCCGTCATCATCAGGAGTGATGCACTACCGCCCGCTACAGGCTCGCCTGAGGTGGTTCCACCTGTGCTGGATACGTCTGCCTCTCCACCTCCACCGCATGCCGCAAGCACGAGTGCTGCGACACTCACCATGGTGGTGGTGAGGATCGATTTTCTCATTCGTTTCATCGAGTTCCCTTCGGTTGTGTTGTGAATGATGAATGCATTCCCCACTCGTTGGTACTAGTCCTGCATCGTGCGATCAAGGCGAACCCGGAGAAAGTCTCCAGCCTGATTGAGTGAGAACACAGCCAGGAAGATGACTCCTGCTGGAATGAATACCAAGGCTGGATAGTTGGCGATCACGTCTTTGCCGGATGCGATCATCCCGCCCCAGCTTGGAGTTGGCGGAGGGATGCCGAGTCCAAGGAAGCTCAAAGAACCTTCCGCGACGATGAGAGCTGCGATGACAATCGGCAGGTAGGTGGCGATTGGCGGCAGTACATTCGGCAGCAGTTCCCTAGCGATGATCCGGGTGTTTCCAGCTCCCATATTGCGCGCTGCTCGGATGAACTCACGAGCATTCCATGCAATCGTGGTCGCCCGCGACAATCGCACGAACGTGGGCACCACAATGAGGGTCAATCCGATCATCATCGTCTGCAAACTCGGGGTCAAGATGGAAGAGAGCGCAAGCAGGAGGATCAGCGCGGGGAAGGCCAAGAGGGCATCAGTGACAATAGTGATGACCGCATCAATCTTTCGTCCGAAGTACCCGCCGATCATCCCCAGCGTCGTACCGATGGTGAAGCCGGCTATCCCTGAAACGGTTCCGACCAATAGTGAGACTCTTGCTCCATAGACGAGCCTGGCCAGAACGGATCTACCAAGTTGATCAGTGCCCAGCAGCATCTCAATTGAGCCGAACTGTGGGGGCTGGCGTGGCCTTCCTATAGGAACCTCGTAGGAGCCAATCGGCAGCAGGCTGGCAAACAGCGCCGAGAAGACAACCAACGCCAGCCACGCGAACGATAGATACACCATGACGGAGCGCGTCTTCTGCGTCGCCGGAACCAGCGGATCATTTGCGGGGGCGAGGCCTGTTCCGCCGGATAGCGGCTCCGCCATATCGCTTGTATGCACGGTTGTCGTCATGAGGTTGATCCTTTGCGCACTCTTGGATCCAAGAATCCGTAACTGAAATCAATGAACGTATTGATTACGACATAGACGACAGCGGTGAATACGACCACACCCGTTGCCATCGTGATGTCGCGCGCAGATATGGAAGTGACCACCAACTGTCCCAAGCCAGGCAGCGAGAACAGGCTCTCCACGATGACCGCGCCACCAATTGCTCGACCGAGGTTGATGCCGAAGAGGGTGACAAGGGAGAACGATGACGGACGAAGTGCGTGCCGCACCAGCACAAATGATCCAGTCATGCCTTTTGCCCGTGCTGCTGCGATGTAGTCCTCGCGCAATGTGGTGATGAGATCGGTGCGTAAGAGCCGGTGGAAGGAAGCAATCTCGGGAAGGGCAATTGCAAGAGCCGGGAGAAATGCAGAACGCAAGTTCAGCAGGAGTCCGTCTTCCTCGATGCGACTCCACCCGTTGACCGGGAAGAGATTGAATTGCACTGCGAGCAGGTAGATGAGCACGGGCCCAGCAACGAACGCGGGGATCGACAGGAACATCGACGAGAATGCATTGATCACTCGATCCGTGCGAGAACCCGGGCGCGTGGCGGAGATGATCGCTAGGGGCACTGCAATGACGAGTGCCATCGAAACCGCAAGAATTGCCAACTCAAGTGTGACGGGAATTCGCTCGATGATGGCAGACGTTACCGACTGACCTGTGATTGCTGAGTTGCCTAGATCTCCTTGCAGCGCATTGATCATCCAATTCCAGTACTGCACCAGAATTGGCTGGTTCAATCCCAGCTTCTCATTTAGTGCTGCCACCTGCTCAGCCGTGGCATTCTCGCCCAGGATCACGCCGGCAACGGAACCAGGAGCCAGACTCAGCATCGCAGTGACGGCAAATGTCACAATCAATATCACGAGCAAGCTCCGTGCAATTCGGCTTGAAGATGATCGCAACATCTCGCCACCTCTCAGTCGGAAAGCACTGGGCACCTCTCTGGGTAGCGCAGAACTGATAGTATGAGTGCACTGAGAGTGAGCGTCAACCGCTTTTCGCCAATTGAATGTCGGATTTACATTTCATTTTGCGCGGGACTGCCCCGAGTGTGATTGCCTCCTGACCAGTGAGGATTCGCTAGCGTTGTGGGAGCGAAATGCCAAGCGACAGACCGCAAGAGATCTCAGCAGATATGAAGATCCGGATCAGGATGTCTAAGCCCGTGAATGAAGTTGTTTCAGTGAGATGGAATGTGGCACGTGGAACTGGAGCCCTTATGTAGAGGAATGAATTCTCGTGGGATCTTCGTGAAGGTGTGGTGCTGTTTGCACGAGCTATTTGTCGGCGTGAAGCTAGCAGTTCACACACAATCTACGCGTATCGCTCAATCTACGCGTACCGCCGCCCATCCACGCATTCCATCGGCTCATCTGCTTCTCGTCCAGAAGACAACGCGATCGCATTCCCCCATTTGTGGCTGCAAAGCAATGCAGATCGCTGAACTGGTTGCCGCAGATCTCTCACATCATCGTGTGCTCGCCTCAGTGCGTCTTCTTTCCTGCTTCAAGGGACTCGATGCTCTTCAGCACTCGCGCTGATCGGGTCTCGTCCTTCTTGGCATCTTCAATCCACAGCACGTAGCCGCGATGATTGCTGAAGGACAGGCTTGCGAAGGAGTCTCTCGCCGTCATATTCTCCGCAGCTCGGAGGCGAGGTCGGCCGGGACGCTGACTTCACGAGGGGCCGGTTCGACTGCCAATCCATCCGTGATGCTCTCGCCGGCTTTGATGCCTGCAGCTTCACGATTCTCAGTGCTCACAGGAATCAGGTAGCGACCGTTGTACGGCGCACTCGTAGTCCAGTATGAGTGCTTCTTGATCGTCACGACGACCGGAACCCGCTTGCCGGCTGAAGTGGCTGCAGCGTTGCTCGACGAAGGCATCGTGCTCGGTGAAGGCGCGCTCATGTCGCTCGTGGCAGAACTGCGACGGGAGTACTTGGGTCTTGGTCCCCTCGATGCCCTTGTTCGTCAGCCCGGAGTGACTGATGTGTTGGTCAACAGTGCGCACGACGTCTGGATTGACCGGCACTGAGGTGTAGTTCAAGCTCCAGATCCACCGCAACACGCCCTGAGGTGGCCACACCCCCCACGAGCAGTGGATCCACTCCAGCAGGCCCTGAACCCACGTACATCAGTTCCTTGGCACCGTAACTGGAGAGGAATGCACTCAGGCCTAGATCCAAGAGGAAGTTGCCGGTCTTGGTTCTGTCTATCCCCAGACTCATCGTGAGTACACAGCCGGCAGCATCGATAGTGAGATCGGCGGAGTCAACGGGCGCGGTCAGGGTGAGGTTCTTGCCGTTGACCTGTGAGGTGAGCGTCAAGGCAACTGCTGCAGGAGTTTTACTCCAGGCTCCGGCAATGATCATTTGCTGACCCTATGCAACGAGCGGCACCCCAAAGGGATGCCGCTCGTTGAAATGCTGTGCGTTGAACTAGAAGTCCATGCCGCCCATGTCGCCACCAGGCATTGCTGGAGCAGCCTTCTCAGGCTTGTCAGCAACAACAACTTCAGTGGTGAGGAACAGTGCCGCAATTGAGGCTGCGTTTTGGAGTGCTGAACGGGTGACCTTTGCAGGGTCGATGATGCCAGCGGCAATCATGTCGACGTATTCACCAGTTGCAGCGTTGAGGCCCCAACCTGCCTGAAGTTCGCGAACCTTTTCAGCGACGACGCCACCTTCAAGTCCTGCGTTTTCAGCGATCTGCTTCAACGGTGCACTCACCGCAACGCGAACGATGTTTGAACCAGTGAGCTGTTCGCCCGTAAGTCCAAGTGCATCGATCTTTGCTGAGGCTGAAGCCATAGCCTGAATCAAAGCGACGCCGCCACCAGGGACGATGCCTTCTTCGACTGCAGCCTTTGCGTTACGCACTGCGTCTTCGATGCGGTGCTTGCGCTCCTTGAGCTCAACTTCAGTTGCAGCGCCAACCTTGATGACTGCAACGCCGCCGGCCAACTTCGCCAAACGCTCTTGCAACTTCTCACGGTCGTAATCTGAATCTGAGTTTTCGATTTCTGCGCGGATCTGATTCACACGGCCGTTGATCTGATCAACATTGCCTGAACCTTCAACGATCGTGGTTTCGTCCTTGCTGACCTGCACCTTGCGAGCGCGGCCAAGAAGTTCGAGCCCTGCAGTTTCAAGCTTGAGACCAACTTCTTCGCTGATGACCTGGCCACCAGTAAGGATTGCAATGTCTTGCAGCATTGCCTTGCGGCGATCGCCAAAGCCTGGAGCCTTGATAGCAACTGACTTGAAGGTGCCACGGATCTTGTTCACGACGAGAGTTGAAAGCGCTTCGCCATCAACGTCTTCAGCGATGATCACCAATGGCTTACCTGACTGCATGACCTTCTCAAGCAGTGGAAGGAGATCCTTCACTGATGAGATCTTCTGGTTAGTCAGCAGGATGTATGGATCTTCGAGTTCTGCTTCCATGCGCTCTGGATCAGTCATGAAGTACGCAGAGATGTAGCCCTTGTCGAAGCGCATACCCTCGGTGAGCTCAAGCTCAAGACCGAAGGTGTTGCTTTCTTCAACAGTGATGACGCCTTCTTTGCCAACCTTGTCCATGGCTTCAGAGATGAGGCCACCAACTTCTGCGTCGCCACCGGCTGAAATTGCAGCGGTTGATGCGATCTGCTCTTTGGTTTCAACATCCTTTGCCATGGCTAGGAGCTCTGCACAGATAACGTCAACGGTCTTCTCGATGCCGCGCTTCAAGCCCATTGGGTTTGAGCCAGCGGCAACGTTGCGAAGACCTTCGCGCACGAGTGCCTGTGCAAGCACTGTTGCGGTGGTGGTGCCGTCGCCAGCTACGTCGTCAGTCTTCTTGGCGACTTCCTTGACGAGCTCTGCGCCGATTTTTTCGTATGGATCTTCGAGATCGATTTCCTTAGCAATGGAAACACCGTCGTTGGTGATGGTGGGAGCGCCCCACTTTTTCTCCAACACAACGTTGCGACCTTTAGGTCCAAGGGTGACCTTGACTGCGTCTGCGAGCACGTTCATGCCGCGCTCAAGCGAGCGACGAGCCTCTTCATCAAATGCGATGATCTTTGACATTGATCTGTTCCTCCAGGAACGCCGAGCGGAAAATGGCACTCTCAGGTGTCGAGTGCTAACCCATTTTTAGCACTCGGACCCTGAGAGTGCAAATAAGATTTCCCGGTTTCGCCAGGGGCGAAGTGGCCCAGATTGGGCTTAACCCCGGGCAGCGATGGCCTGAACCACGCTGTTTTGAGCGTCGGTGAAGGCAGGTACTGGCCCTTTTGCCCCTGAGCCCTTTGTCGTGACCGCCCAGGCCTTGCCTAGAGGAGCCCAGACCTCACCCATGGCAGGCACGTTTGGAATCGCAATACCGGCAGCGCCGGCAGCGCCAAAGGCCTTGAGGCGGGCATCGGTAACTCCCGAGACCGCTTTACTGCTGGCTGGCATCCGACGGGCAGCGTTGGCAAAGGCCGCCTGGATCCCAGCCTTCGATAATCCTTCAACGACGAAATCCGAAGCGGCCTTTCGAACCTGGTGAGCTTGGGCGTAAATCGTGACCATAAAGCCCTTCATCCCTAGCAATGGTGCTGGGGACTTTCCGCTCACCATGCCCGGCACTGAAGTGATCCGGTAACCGAAAGGTAAAGCGATGATCGCGTTGAGGTCCCACGGCCCGGTAATCCAAAACGGTGCTTTGCCTGCGGCGAAAGCGTCTTTGGCTTCCTGGGTATTCAGCGATGAGTCAATGACTCGTGCCGAGTTCCAGTCTTTAATCAGAGTCGAATATGCAAGAAAGGCCGGGTTTGCGATTCCAACATCACTGGTGCTGGCATTGCCTTTGTCGTCTTTGCCAAAGACATAGCCGCCAAGCCCGCTAAAGAAGGGATACATGTTGTAGGCGTTGCCATTTGCTCCCTGGCCCACGGCAACACCTGCGGTTGCTTTCTTGTTTTTCATCAAGCGGGTTGCAATCGCAACAACTTTTTTGAAGTCTTGTGGTTGCTTTGGCACCAGACTCACGTTGGTCACCATTGCAAGGTTTTCAAATTGCACTGGTACGCCAAAGATCTTGCCGTTATAACGGAAACCCGATAACACATTGGGTGGAAACACAGAGATGCGATCGCTACCAAGTACAAGGCTTCGCACTAACTTGGCGTCAACGAGCTCGCCTGTTGATTCATGCTCTGCTGCAATCACATCCGGTGCATCCGCAGACTTCACTGTTGTGAGTTCATCTTTGATCGCAGCCAAACTGTCTTTGACTACGACTTTGATTTTGGTGCCGCGGAAACCTTGCGGGAACTGCGCATTCAATACATCTGCGCGAATTTGGTCAGCCCACACCACGATTGGTGGATTTGCTGCTTGTGCGGTTGGAGCCAGAACCACAACGCCCGCAACCATGCCGAGCCCGACACAACTGACGAGCGCTTTACGCATTGCCCCCACAGCAGTCATGGGATTTAGCGTGACTCGAGCTCAACGCCCAAACGACGAGCTGAGCGTGCCTTTTGACGTGATGAACGCATGCGACGAAGACGCTTGACCAACATTGGGTCCAACTCCATTGCGGCTGGCTGATCGATCAAGCCATTGAGAATTTGGTAGTAGCGAGTAGCGCTCATATCGAAGAGGTCACGAATGGCCTGCTCTTTGGCGCCTGCGTACTTCCACCACTGACGCTCGAACTCCAGGATTTCCCGGTCGCGATCAGACAGTGCGGTGGCCTGATGACCAAAGCTCTGACGGGCAGCGTCCATGCCGAAATCCTTCCATGCGAACAACAGTGTGCCTATCGTAGATGGCAAACAACACCGTTGTCATTTAGGTCCGGATTTTGCCCCTCTGTCTCGAATTCTGATCAGGACCCAGCTAAAGGCATAACCAAGCCCGTTGGTTCCCCAGTGGAAGCCCATCGGGGCCAAAACGCTGCCAGAGACCAATCTCAGACCAATGAAGAGCACGCCCGAAACCCCTGTCGTGATCACGCTGATCAGCACGGCCAGGATGTTTGCGCGCCGTCCCTCCCCGACCATTGACCCCAAAGCAGGGTTCTGCTCATGGGTGCCAATCGAAGGCAAGATGTGCCAAAGGCCAAAGGCCAGGCAGGAAATCACGATGGCCCAGGTCAATCCAAAGCGCCGGGCCAACATGGCAAACAACACTGATCGAAAAGCGATCTCTTCGAGCAGCACTGTGCCAAGGGGAACTTCAATCAATGACTGAAACAGCACTCCTCGAGCACTGAGATCGGCCATCCGCTCATCATGAAAGGCGGTACGTGTGTGCTTGATCAGTGAACCGACGAAATAGACCAACGCAATTGCGCCGATGCATATCGCGGCCCATACGAGCCCTGGGATGAAGTAGCCCTTCCCAAGACCCATATCGGTCCAGGAACAACCATCGAGCAAACCAATCGCAAGAAAGACGACGGCAAACGCAAAGGCCCACAACAAGTAATGGGTTTGCGGCGCTACCCGATGATTGATGATGTTGAGTGCAATCAGCACGACAACAACAACCGCAAGCGGCCACAGCGCCAAACCTGAAACTTGCTCAGGTACGACCCAGTTAATCATCAAGGCTCCCGCCGTATTGCGAGCTCATCACTCGCGCAAGCGAGCCTAGTTAGCGACCCTTGCGAGCACTTGCTGGCGCGCCCTTGCGCTTTGCTGGGCCACTCTTTGCTGGACGCCCACCGGCTGCTGCTTTACGCGCAACTGACCCATGACGAGGCTTGTCGGCACGCTTTGGTGCGCCTGCACCTGAACGAGCTGGGCGATCGTCATATGAACGCGCAGGGCGATCACTGCTCGAGCGAGCAGGACGATCATCGAACTTGCGCGGAGCACGATCATCGAATGAACGTGGTGCACGGTCATCACGACGCGGAGCACGATCATCGTATGAACGTGCTGGACGATCGTTATATGTACGAGCTGGGCGATCACTGCTCGAGCGAGCCGGGCGATCATCAAATTTACGTGGAGCGCGATCATCGAACTTACGAGGTCCGCGATCATCGAAATTGCGTGGTGCGCGATCGTCACGACGCGGAGCACGATCATCGTAAGAACGCGCCGGACGATCGTTGCTCGAGCGAGCTGGGCGATCATCGAACTTGCGCGGAGCACGATCATCAAAAGAACGTGGTGCGCGGTCATCACGACGCGGAGCACGATCATCAAAAGAACGTGGTGCGCGGTCATCACGACGCGGAGCACGATCATCAAAAGAACGTGGTGCGCGGTCATCACGACGCGGAGCACGATCATCAAAAGAACGTGGTGCACGGTCATCACGACGCGGAGCACGATCATCAAAAGAACGTGGTGCACGGTCATCACGACGCGGAGCACGATCATCAAAAGAACGTGGTGGGCGATCGTTGTACGTGCGCGCTGGGCGATCTTCGTATGAACGTGCAGGGCGGTCATCAAAAGAACGTGGTGCGCGATCATCACGACGTGGTCCGCGATCTGAGCGCCCACCTGATGAGCGGCCACGATCGCCGCCACCACTGCCATAACGTGAACCACCGCGACCACCGCGAGCAGGCTCGCGTGGTGGGAACCAAGGCTCACCTGAAGGTTCGCGCGCACCTGTTACTTCAACCAAGTGCTGATCCATTGGGCGAACGCGCTTTACATCTGGGTCAACGCCCGCGCGTGAAGTAAGTGCCGAAACTGTGCGCTGTTGCTTTGGAGCGGCGAGGATGACAACGGTGCCGGACTCACCTGCGCGAGCCGTGCGACCGGCACGGTGCAAGTAATCCTTTGGATCACTTGGAGCGTCAACGTGTAGAACCAAAGAAATTCCATCGACGTGAATACCGCGAGCTGCAACGTCCGTTGCAACAAGCACTGGAGTCACGCCATTCTTAAATGCATCCAAGGTGCGAGTACGCACTGCTTGAGTCTTGCCACCATGAAGTGCGCCAGCGGCAACACCTTGTGACTGCAAGTGATCAGCGATGCGATCTACACCAGCTTGGGTGCGTGCGAACAAAATCGTGCGACCTTCGCGTGCAGCAATCTGCGTGGTGATGAGTTCTTTGTCCATCGGGTGCACGAGAAGAACGTGATGCTCCATCGTGTCAACGGATGCAGACGATGGTGCGAGGGAATGGGTAACAGGATTGTTCATGTATGCCTTGCGCAAAGCATCAACGTCGCCATCAAGCGTCGCACTGAACAACAAGCGCTGACTTCCTGGCTTGGTGAGGTCCAAGATTTCACGGACGATTGGCATGAAGCCCATGTCTGCCATCTGGTCAGCTTCATCAAGCACCGTGATTTCAACACTGCTTAAGTCAACGGATCCACGGTCCGCAAGGTCCATCAAACGACCTGGCGTTGCAACGAGCATGTGCACACCACGATCAAGTGCATCGATCTGCTTTGCGTATGGCATACCGCCGGCGATGAGACGCAAGCGAAGTTCAGCAGCATCTGCAATTGGGCGAAGTGTGTCATTGACCTGCATTGCCAACTCGCGGGTAGGCACCAAAATCAAGCTGAGTGGCTGACGGCGATGCGCGGTCTTACCAAGCAAGTTGGTCAGCGCCGCGAGGCCGAAGGCAAGGGTCTTTCCTGATCCTGTTTGGGCACGGGCCAGGACATCACGACCAGCAATTGCGTCAGGCAATGTTGCTACCTGAATTGCGAACGGTTCCATGATTCCTTGGCGGGCCAGAGCCGACGCGAAGGCTGGGTCAACACCAAGATCGGTGAACGAAGGATTTGAGGCAGGGGAAGTAGGCATAACAAACACAACTCTCATTCGAGACGAATTTGCGTGTCTCGAATGGCGACAGTTGGCCGCGAAAGATCAAGACTCGCTCGTGAGCTCTAAAGCTCCCAGTCATCGGTTGATGACCCTTTTAAGGTACGCGAAGATCCGCTGAAAGCGAAATCCCCTCACGAAAACGACAATCCCCCTGCCAACCCTAAGGTCGACAGGGGGATTTCAGCGTCGAGAATTACTCAGCTGCTGAGAGTTCGATCTTCACGAAGTTCTTGTCCTTCGTGATGCCAGCTGCGGTGACCTTGACTGGAGCGGTCTTGCCCACAGTCACGGTTGCTGCCTTTGCAGTGTCAACCCTGACAACGCCTGACACGGTGCAGGTAAAGAAGCCTGCGAAGTCGCCACCTGCGTAAGTAAGGCTGACCTTAGTTACCTTGCCGGTGCCAACAACCTTGCCTGACTTGTCCTTGAACACGATTGGGGTCTTCAAAGTTGCGCCTGCTGCTGGGCCATCTTCGGTCACGCAAGCAGTCTTCGCTGCTGGCACACCGTCTGATGCCAAGATTGATGAGTCGACGAGCTTGACCTGAACGTTGACGTTCGAGGTAGCTGCCTGTGCTGGTGCTGCAACGAGAGCTGCTGCTGCAACCATGCCAAGAGCTGCTGCGCCGATAAGAGTCTTCTTCATTATTCCTCCGGTTGTTAGCAACGACGGGGGTCGCTGCCTTGGGTCTTTCGCCTGTGGCGTGAATATATACATCAAGTTGCCGCAATGGGAAGAGTTGAAGAATCTTTTTCCGAAACCAGCCAAATCGTTACTTTCGCGCCTGATCCCATGTAAACGTTGTGATCGCGACAACTCCCCCTATAAACCCCGATTCTGAGGGCGAATCACGTCCCTGCGAGCACTCTTCTAGACTTATCAGCCTGCCCCTATAGCTCAGTTGGTAGAGCACCTCACTTGTAATGAGGATGTCGTTGGTTCGATTCCGACTGGGGGCTCTGCAATGAATGAGGGGCACCGCAAATCCGGTGCCCCTCTTTCATGTAACCGTGCTCCTTAGCCAGCGAGACATCCGCCTTCGAAAAGTGCCTCGGGAATTGTTGCGTCCGCTGGATACGCCGTTGGGGTCTTGCTGTAGTCAACGGTGCCACACACGTCTGCCTGCTCCTTTGGAATCCAGAACTGACCTTCTTGTTCAAAGATGAACGATGTTGGCGCACCATGTTCACCGTCACCGATTGTTGCGCCGACAACTGCCCAACCGTCAGCACACGACAAGGCATCCCATGACATCAATGTCACGTCTTTTGCTAGGCCTTGTTCCAAGGTTGGCTTGATGGCAGCTTCGGTGCACTCAGTCATGCCACCCACCATTGAAGCTGATGCGCTTGGTGTTGCATCACCTGAAGTGCTGTCACTACTTGAACATCCTGCAAGTGCTGCGCCTGCAACGAGTGCGGTTGCGAGCAGCATTGCTCCACGAGTACGAATCACAATTCCTCCAGTATTAAATGCAACGTTTGTGCAATTGACTGTAACCAAGAGTCTTCGCGATATCCCGGACTGACATGTCAGACTTTCGACGTGCTCCTCACCGGTAACTCGACGGAACCTGAACTGGCGTTCTTGCCATGGGAAATTCCCTTGGAGCAATGGTCTGACGAACTTGTCGTGGCACTGCCGCGCGGAATTAGCCGACACATCGTGCGTTTTGTTCGCATCAACAATCGTGTCTATGCGGTGAAGGAAATTGAGCAGTACTACGCATCGCGCGAATACGCACTACTTCATGAATTACTTGATCGCGATGTTCCTACCGTTTCACCCGTCGCAGTGATTTCCGAACGCTTCGACCATCTAGGCGAACCACTACCCTCTGCTTTGATCACCGAGCACCTGAAGTTCTCATTGCCTTATCGAGCACTCTTTTCTTCAAGCCTTCGCCTTGATACTGCTTCTCGCCTGCTCGATGCGCTGGCAGTGTTACTCGTTCAACTGCATCTTGCGGGTTTCTCCTGGAACGACTGCTCCCTTTCCAACACCTTGTTTCGACGCGACGCTGGCGCATTCGCCGCCTATCTCGTTGATGCAGAAACCGGTGAATTACACGAGAAGCTCAGCGATGGTCAGCGCGCCTACGATCTCGAAACAGCAGCAACGAACGTTGCTGGCGAACTCCTTGATCTACAAGCAGGCGGTCGCCTCCATGAAGGCATCGACCCAATTGAGGTAGGCATCAGCCTGCACCAGCGTTACGAAAAACTCTGGAATGAACTCAAGCGCACGCTTGTGATTTCTCGAGCCGATCGTTTTGAACTAGAAGCGCAGATTCGCCGACTGAACGATCTTGGGTTTGACGTCGCCGAACTTCAAGTCACCACTGGTCAAGATAAGGACCAGGTCGTGGTGACTCCAAAGGTGGTGGATCCTGGTCATCACATGCATCGTCTCTTGCGTTTGACCGGTATCGATGCGGAAGAGCAACAAGCCCGTCGCCTACTCAACGACCTTGATTCATATCGCTACAAAATTGAATCAGGCCCAGACGATGAGGAATTTGCGGCACACCGCTGGGTCAATGATCGTTTCGAGAAGGTCATGGAAAAAGTTCCATACGACATGCGTCGAAAACTTGAGCCCGCCCAAATCTTTCACGAAGTCTTAGAGCATCGCTGGTTTATGTCAGAGCGTGCAGGAAGCAGTGTGAAGTTTGAAGATTCAGTCAATGACTACATTGAAAATGTGTTGTCAAAGAAGCCAGACGAGCAATCAGTTCTCGGCGCACGCATCGGCAATGCCAATGACACCACCCAAGAACTATTGCTTCATCTTCCGCACGAGGATGAGTACTAGCGAGCGATACTCACTGCATGTAAAGCGATACCCGCGGCAACGGAAGCATTGAGCGATTCATTGCCGTCAAACATCTCGATACGCACTTGCCAGTCACAGGTTTCGGCGACCAACCGCGAAAGGCCCTTGCCTTCCGAGCCGATCACAATCACGACTGGTTCAGAAAGAACACGCTTTGGTAAATCAGCAAATGTGTGTTCAGCTTCAGCAGCCAGGCCAACAACTGCATAGCCGGAGGTTTGCAGGGACTTCAATGCACGCGTGAGGTTAGTGACCTGAGCTACTGGAACGCGGGCGAGAGCACCTGCAGATGTTTTCCAAGCGCCAGCGTTCACGCCAGCGGAGCGGCGCGCAGGAACCACGATGCCACCGGCACCAAAAGCGGCAGCAGATCTTGCAATCGCACCTAGGTTGCGTGCATCAGTCACGCCATCAAGCGCAACGATCAAGTTGCTGTCACTGATGTCACTGAGCTCTGAGTATTCATATGCGGGAACGGTAAGCACCATGCCTTGATGCACGGAGCCATCGGTCATGCGATCGAGTTCAATTTTCGTTACTTCAAGCACAGGGATATTTGACGCGATCGCGCGGCGCAGTGACTCGCGCCAACGATCATCGGCTTCTACGCGCGTTTGCATGTAGAGGGTCTTTCCTGGAACACCTGCACGCAAGCCTTCAACCACCGCATTACGCCCCATGAGCATGCTTGAGTCTTCGCGGCGAGCTGGACGACGGCCACCAGTTGAGGTCGAACGAGGACTATCCGCAGCGCGCTCTGAAGCCTTCTTTCGCTTGGCCGCTTGGTGATACGGGCGCTCAACAGCCTTTGGTGTTGGTCCCTTGCCCTTGAGCTGCTTGCGGCGCTGGCCTCCAGAGCCAACAGTTGCGCCCTTCTTTGTGCCAGGGTTGCGCATCGCGCCTCGACGCTGTGAATTGCCTGCCATGTGTTGTTACCCCTTGCTAGAAGATCGTGCGCGATGAGTTATTGCTCGAGAGTCCAACGTGCCCCTTGCGGAGTGTCCTCAATGCGAATTCCCATGGAGTCCAATCCATTGCGAATCGCATCAGCTGCTTCAAAGTCTTTACGTGCGCGTGCTTCTTGCCTCTGAACAAGCAGTGCCTGCACCAAACCGTCAATCACTTCAGTGGTCTGGTCACTTCCACCAGCACTTTTTGGCCAATCGCGGGGATGTAAGCCCAACACATCCAACATTCCAAGAACTGAACCAAGTGCCACGGCGACATCCTGATGGTTCTGCTCAGTCAAAGCCGCATTGCCCGCCCGCACAGTGTCGTGTAACACCGCGCATCCTTGAGCGACCGAAAGATCATCATCCATCGCATCATCGAATTGCTGTGGTCGCGTTTCAGTGAGACCTTGAGCTTGCGCACCAAGAAACTCTTGTGCACGTGCGATAAAGCCCTCAATGCGACGAAATGCTTGGCCTGCTTCTTGAACAGATCCATCCGAATACTCAAGCATCGAGCGGTAATGAACGGAAACCAAGTAGTAGCGCAGATCAACTGGCCGGATGCGCTTCACAACTTCAGAGACGAGTAGTGAGTTACCCAACGACTTGCTCATTTTTTCGCCAGCAGTAGTCACCCAGGCGTTATGCATCCAATAGTTCGCGAAACCATCGCCTACAGCTTGCGACTGCGCAATTTCATTTTCATGATGCGGAAAGATTAAATCAAGGCCGCCCCCATGAATATCAAAATTCGGGCCAAGGTATTTACCTGCCATCGCCGAACATTCAATATGCCAACCTGGCCGCCCATCGCCAAAAGGTGTTGGCCATGAAGGCTCACCAGGCTTTACTGACTTCCACATCGCAAAATCGCGCGCATCACGCTTACCCATTGCTTCAGAGTCAGCGGAGGCAACCATGTCGTCTGGTTTTTGGCCACTCAGATTTCCATAGGTTGCAAATGACTTCACATCAAAATACACATCGCCATTGAGTTCGTAGGCATGCCCCGCTTCGATGAGACGCTGCATCAATGTGACCATCTCGGTGATGTGACCGGTCGCGCGTGGCTCATAGGTTGGTGGCAAGCAACCCAAGATGTTGTATGCATCGGTGAAAGCGCGCTCGTTATTGATAGCAACAAGCCAGTAAGGGATTCCCTGCGCTTTGCCGTTGTTGATGATCTTGTCATCAATATCGGTGACGTTGCGAATGAAAGTGACGTCGTAGTCGCGGGCAATCAACCAGCGGCGCAGCACATCAAAGGCGACGCCACTACGAATATGCCCAACATGTGGCGGCGCCTGCACGGTGGCACCGCACAAGTAGATCCCAGCCTTGCCCGGCTCGATGGGGACAAACTCGCGCTGAGTGCGCGTTGCGGTGTCATAAAAGGAAAGTGCCACGAGCGCAGGTTACCGATCTACCGATGGTGCTTGTTGCAGCACAAGAGCAACGGCGATTGCAGCTACGCCTTCACCGCGACCAGTGAGTCCTAAGCCATCAGTCGTAGTTCCGGATACTCGAATAGGTGCGCCAACCGCTTTGCTCAACACAGTTTGAGCTTCTTCGCGGCGGGTTCCGATCCGTGGACTATTTCCAATGACTTGCACTGATCCATTAGCAATGGCAAAGCCGGCTGCTTTGACCAACGCAGCAGTATGCGTGAGCATCGAAATTCCCGATGCGCCGCTCCATCGTGGATCGTCTGTCCCAAACACTGACCCCAGATCTCCAAGTCCAGCTGCAGATAGCAACGCATCGCATAAGGCATGACAAGCAACGTCAGCATCCGAATGGCCTGCAAGCCCATTCACGCCAGGCCAGTGCAATCCGGCCATCCACATTTCACGACCTTCTTGGAAGGCATGGACGTCGGTTCCCATCCCGATCAACGGGGAAGCCAATTCGTGATTAGCCATGAGTGAGCGCCGCCCTTCGCTTAGCAAGCACGCTTTCCGCGAGTAACAAATCTATTGGTCGAGTTACCTTGAAGGCTTCCTCGTGACCAGCGATCACGCGAACCTGTACCCCATGACGTTCGACCAGACCTGAATCATCAGTCGCCGTATCCTCAACAGCCGCTGCGTGCGCTGCTTGTAGAACAGCGCGATCAAAGCCTTGGGGGGTTTGCACAGCACGAAGGGAACTGCGGTCGGGGGTAGCGATCACGAGATCATCCGCATTGACCTGCTTGATGGTGTCAGTGACCAAAAGTGCTGGGATAACAGCGGGATATCCATTGCGTACCTCTGCCACGATTGCGCTCACAATTTCGGTTGGCACAAATGGTCGAGCGGCGTCATGAACGAGCACCACATCGACATCATCAGGAAGCTCGAGCAGTGCGTGAGAGACGGAGGCTTGCCGGGTCTCACCGCCACTCACAACGATAACTTCAGCGCCAATATCTTCGAGAAACAGTGCCCGCACGCTTTCTACGGCTTCTTCTGGAGCAGCAATAACGATGAGATCAACGCTGCGCGAACCAGCTAACGCATGCACTGCATGCACCAGCATCGGTGTTCCACCAATTGGTCGCAGTGCTTTTGGAACCCCAGCACCCAGACGCTCACCGCGCCCGGCGGCTGGTACCAGGGCAGCAGTGCGCCCTAGAACACTCACGTCTAGGAGGCGAGGACCTCATCGAGGATGGCCTCAGCCTTAACCTCGTTGGTCTTCTCAGCTAGAGCCAGCTCACTCACAAGAATTTGACGAGCCTTGGCCAGCATCCGCTTTTCGCCAGCTGAAAGACCACGTTCTTTTTCACGACGCCACAAATCGCGCACTACTTCAGCCACCTTGATGACATCGCCTGAAGCGAGCTTCTCAAGATTTGCCTTGTACCGGCGGGACCAGTTGGTGGGTTCTTCGGTATATGGCTGGCGAAGCACGTTAAATACGCGCTCCAAGCCAGCGGCATTGACCACATCGCGAACGCCGACGAGATCGACATTGTCAGAGGGAACGCGAACAGTCAGATCGCCCTGAGCCACGCGGAGGACGAGGTACTCGCGATCCTCACCTTTGATCTTGCGCATCTCCACGGCTTCGATAACTGCCGCCCCATGATGTGGGTAGACGACAGTGTCGCCAACGTTGAAAGCCATTGAGTAAAACCCCTTTCGAGGGGTTAAGACTACCACGAGAAGACACCCCAAAATCTGGTCGCTACTCTTCCCTTGTGACGAACGTAAACCTGACCCAACGCGCCCTTGCCCGCCGCAGCTCAATTGCCATGGCTGCTATCGCCCTCGTGGCCCTGCCAGCCCTCTCAGGCTGCTGGAACGGCAAAGAGGCCACCACCAACATGCAATCTGGCATGAATACCGGCAACGGGATTGAGGCGCAGGTTGGCGATATGGAAGTGGTGAACGTGACCTTGGTCAAGGGTCAGGGAGTTGGCCCGGCTCAACTCATCGGAACGATCGTCAACAACGGCATCACCGTTGATGTGGTCGACAGTGTCGAGGTTGATGGCAAGGCGATCTCCTTCACCCCAGCACTCAAGCCGATTCTGGGTGGCGGTGCAGTCGCCTTTGGCTACCAAAATGCCGCAACGAAGGCTCCCGTTCGTGGTGCCAAACCGGCGGTTAGCACCTACGTTCCTGTGACCTTTAACTTCCAAAATGCCGGACAACTGAAGATCTCAGTCATGACGGTTCCTGACACTGGCTTCTACGCAGGCATCACCAACACGGTGACCTTGAGTGACGTGCTCCCTGCAGCGACTCCAGCTGCAAGCGCCACTTCAGCTGAGTAGAACTCAAGCCTGGTAGCGGTAACCCAACCCACGCACCGTCAGCAGGTGCACGGGATTTGCGGGGTCTACTTCAACCTTTGCGCGCAACCGCTTGATGTGAACATCAAGAGTCTTGGTGTCACCGACGTAGTCAGCGCCCCAAATACGGTCGATGAGTTGATTACGGGTCATGACGCGACCTGCGTTACGCACCAAGAACTCCAAGAGATCGAATTCTTTAAGCGGCATCGTGATCTGTTCACCACGCACCGAAACTACGTGACGATCCAAGTCAATACGCACGGGTCCTTCTTCAACCGTGGTGGGAAGTAAATCTTCAACTTCTCCATGACGACGAAGCACTGCCTTGACTCGAGCGAGTAACTCACGTGAAGAAAATGGCTTCGTGACGTAATCATCGGCACCGAGCTCTAGCCCTAGCACTTTGTCGATCTCGCCATCTTTTGCTGAAAGCATGATGATGGGAACAGAAGATTTTGCACGAATGTGCTTACACACTTCAGTGCCCGACAGGCCGGGCAACATAAGGTCAAGTAACAGGAGATCTGCACCATTGCGTTCGAACAGTTCAACAGCTTTATGGCCATCGGCCGCTACTTCTACTTCATAGCCTTCACGTTTCAACATGAATGACAGAGCTTCAGAAAAAGACTCTTCGTCTTCAACGATCAAAATTTTGGTCATGACTGCAGCTCCCCGAATGGTGCCGATATCTCAATAATCGTTGCCTCATCACCTTGCTGGTTAGCGTCTTCGCCAACAAATGTTGGTAGGCGCAAGGTGAAAGTTGAACCCACGCCAACTTCGGACCAAACGGTGCATTCTCCACCATGGTTTTGACACACATGTTTCACGATCGCTAATCCCAACCCAGTACCACCGGTTACTCGCGAACGAGCCGGATCAACACGGTAGAAGCGTTCAAAAATGCGATCGAGATCGTTAGCAGGAATTCCTACACCTTGATCTTTCACCATGATTTCTACGATTGAGTCGATTTCACGTGAATGCACGGCAACACTCGTACCATCGGACGAATAGGCAATGGCATTGACCAACAAGTTGCGCACAGCTGTTTGCACTTGGCCTGCATCCGCATATACAAACGTTGGCGCTTCCGCAGCGATGACGAGATCAATTTCGCGAGTTTCCGCAAGCATGCGTACATCTTCAATGGCAAGCGCAATTACTTCGTCAATGTTTACGACTGCTGCATGGCTCAGTGGATCATCACCTTGCAAGCGAGATAGATCGATAACGTCTTGTACAAGATGTCCAAGACGCGTTGCTTCCATCTGCATGCGTTGGGCAAAGTGTCGGACCTGTTCTGGATCCTCGCTCGCCGATTGAATCGCTTCTGCTAGTACAGAAAGCGCACCGACGGGAGTTTTGAGTTCATGACTGATGTTGGCAACAAAATCTCTACGCACGGCATCAACTCGACGCTCTTCAGCAAGGTCGTCAATCAAAACCAAGATTGCGCCCGTACCAAGGTCCGCAACTCGAACGCGTAGTTCTAGGAGTTCGCGACCAAGTGGTGGACGGCGCACACGCATCTCTTGTTCGCGAGCTTCACCGTCGTCAGCCACTGCATGAACCAACTTGGCCAAATCGCGAATCGCGATGGTGTTGCGATTCACCAAGCCCAGAGCCAAGGCTTTCGCGCTAGCCCGAAGAACGGTGCCATCTTGATCAACCACGATGGAGACCGAGGGCAGAACAGCCAAAATCCGGGAAACCTCGTCTGGGATCTCTTGGTAGTCCACTACAAGCCCATCTGCCGTTTGCGCTCGAAGGAAGGTGCTGGCCACTATTGAAGGATAGGCAGCCAAGTGGGTCAGATGAAAATTATTCGCACGAAACCACGAACCATTTGCTTAGGGTTCATCCTTCCCTCTAAGCGTTCACCAACTCGTTGCCTTTCGTTCAACCTTTGGCCATGTTGCAACTCAAGGATGGACTCATGGCAACGTATGCTCCACGCCGTAGGAGGAAAAGCGTTCCAGTGGCATATGCCGAAGATCTAGAAGCCGTTAACGCGGGATTGGTTGAAGTTGCCGATCTCGTGGGCTCCGCGATGTTCATGGCCACCCAGTCCTTACTCGATGCCGATAATGATTTGGCCCAGGCCGTCATCGCCCAAGATGAGCGCATCGACATCCTGACCTCGCAAATCGAAGAGCGCTGCTTTGATCTCATCTCCCTACAGCAGCCCACCGATCGCGATCTTCGGATCCTGATCGGCTCTTTGCGCATCGCTGCTTCCCTTGAACGCATGGGCGATTTAGCCTCGCACGTGGCCAAGCAAGCACGGATGCGCTTCCCAAATGCAGTGGTTCCCGAAGATCTCCGCGAAACCTTTGAACAAATGGGCGCGCTTGCCCAAGCCATTGTCACCAAGACTGCTCAGGTGATCGCCACCAAAGATTTGACCCTTGCCACAGACATTGCAGCTCACGATGAGGTTGTTGATCGCCTCCACCGTGAGCTCTTCCGGGCCGTACTCAATTCCAGCTGGGAGCATGGCGTCGAGACAGCAATCGACATCACCTTGCTCTCGCGCTACTACGAGCGATATGCCGACCATGCGGTCTCCGTCACCCGGCGCCTGATCACGATCGTTACCGGTGAGCCATACGTAGGAGTTTCGCTCAAGCCGTAATCGTTTGTCAGGCTCGCGCCGATATGTAAGGCTGCCCTCACTAGATCCTTGAGGGAGGTGATGATGAACATTCGCGAGATGCGTTCGCTGCGACCAAAACCAAAGCGCGTTGCTCTGTTCTCCATCCACACCTCCCCCCTTGACCAACCCGGAACCGGCGATGCCGGTGGCATGAACGTGTACGTCCTGGAAAGCGCGAAGCAGCTGGCTCAAGCTGGCGTTGCTGTTGAAATTTTTACGCGCGCCACTCGGTCTGATGTTGATCCCATTGTTGAAGTTGAACCTGGCATTTTAGTTCGCCATGTCACTGCTGGTCCTTTTGAAGGTTTGCGCAAAGAGGATCTTCCAGGGCAACTCTGCGCGGTTACTGCCGGTGTCTTGCGCGCTGAAGCTTCGCGCCCTGAAGGTTGGTTCGATCTCATCCATTCGCACTACTGGCTTTCAGGGCAAGTGGGCTGGCTAGCTTCTGAACGTTGGGGCGTTCCACTCGTGCACACCATGCACACGATGGCGAAAGTGAAGAATGCCGACCTCGCGATTGGTGACAAACCAGAACCCATGGGTCGCGTCATTGGTGAAGAGCAAGTTGTAGAAGCAGCCACACGGCTTGTTGCCAATACTGACGACGAGGCAAACGAACTCATCAATCTTTATGGTGCAGACCCATCAAGCGTTGATGTCGTACACCCAGGTGTTGACCTCTCGCTCTTTGCTCCAGGTGATCAACAGGCTGCTCGCAAGCGTTTAAATGTTCCTGCACATGCACATGTGTTGTTATTTGTTGGTCGCATTCAGCCGTTGAAGGCGCCCGATGTGTTGCTCCACGCAGCAGCAGAGATGGTTTCTGCTAATCCTGAACTACGTTCTCGGCTGCTCGTCGTTATTGCAGGCGGTCCTTCAGGCAATGGGCTTGATCGGCCAACAGCCTTGGTGGATCTTGCAAATGAACTGGGCATTGCTGATCTGGTTCGTTTTGAACCGCCAACGAATCGCCACACTCTCGCGGACTGGTTTCGCGCCGCAGATCTCACAGTTGTGCCGTCTTACTCAGAATCATTTGGCCTTGTAGCCATCGAATCTCAGGCTTGTGGCACGCCCGTGGTTGCAGCAAGTGTGGGTGGATTGCGCACAGCCGTGAACGATCACGTCAGTGGGCGCTTGATTACTGGCCATAACCCAGCGGACTATGCGTCGGTGATGAATACTTTGCTGAGTGCCCCGAGGGAGCTTGAAATTTTTCGCCAAGGCAGTCGTGCGCATGCTGAGCAATTCGGCTGGCAATCAACGGCGTCAGGTCTCCTTGATTCCTATTCACAAGCACTTATTGATTACCGAACACGCGCGACCAGCATCGCGTTGTAACGTGTGTGCATCATGATTGATAAAGCCGCAGTTGCGTCAACCATTCGCCAGTACTTACAGGCAAGTGAAATTGAATTTGAAGAAATTGCAGGACCAACCTTTGTTGCAACCCTGCCAGGCGTGAAGAAACTCAAAACAAACGTCGCGCTTGCCGTGGGCACACATGCCGTATCTGTCAGTGCATTTGTCGCGCGTTGCCCCGAAGAGAACAACGCAGCGGTGCATGAATGGCTCCTAGAGAAGAACCGCCGCATGTATGGGGTCGCCTTTTCCATCGACCAGTACGGCGATATTTATTTGACTGGCCGCGTCTCACTCAAAGCCATTGATGATGACGAACTCGATCGTCTCCTGGGCTCTGTTCTGGAATATTCAGATGAATCGTTCAACCCCATTTTGGAAATGGGCTTCCTGAGCGCAATGCAGCGCGAGTGGGATTGGCGCATTTCTCGAGGGGAACCAACCTTTAACCTCGAAGCCTGGCGCCACCTCCTCGAACATCCCGGTGAGCAATAACCCCAGTCGAGGCGGCAAAATAGGTCTATGACCACAAGCCAGGCGCCTTACACCTTGATCCTGCTTCGCCACGGCGAAAGCGAATGGAATGCCAAGAACCTCTTTACCGGTTGGGTCGACGTTGACCTCAATGAGAAGGGCCTTGCCGAGGCTAAGCGTGGCGGTGAATTGCTGAAGGAAGCCGGCATCCTGCCTGACGTGGTTCACACCTCACTGTTGAAGCGCGCGATTAAGACCAGCCAGATCGCCCTTGAAGCTGCTGACCTGCACTGGATTCCCGTTGTGCGCAACTGGCGGTTAAATGAACGTCACTACGGGGCGCTTCAAGGCAAAGACAAGGCACAAACCCTTGCAGAGTTTGGTGAAGATCAATTCATGTTGTGGCGCCGTTCATATGACACTCCACCACCGGCCATTGATCCAAATAATGAGTGGGCGCAGACACACGAAGTTCGCTACAGCGCATTGCCGCCTGAAGCGGTGCCCGCTACCGAATGTTTGAAGGACGTCGTTACGCGCCTGATTCCATATTGGGAAGACGTGATTGTCGCCGAGCACCTTCGTGCCGGAAAAACGGTGCTCGTTGCTGCACATGGAAATTCATTGCGCGCATTAGTGAAGCACCTTGATGGAATTTCAGATGCTGATATTGCAGGTTTGAATATCCCGACAGGCATTCCGCTGGTGTATCGCTTGGATGAAAATCTCAAGCCACTTATTCCTGGTGGCGAGTACTTAGATCCTGCAGCCGCAGCAACGGCTGCTGCTGCAGTCGCGGCGCAAGGTAAAAAGAAGTAGCTACCAGCGGTTGTTGAGAATCTCGATGATGCGCGGACGCACATCGAAGAGATAGACCAACGCGATCACAGCACCTGCAATACCAAATATCGATAGCGGATCACCGATAGCAAGATTGGCTAACGCTGCAATGCCCGTAAGTACGAGCCACAACACCTTGGTCTGACGACTCACAGCTGGAAAGGCTTGTGCTGGTCGGCGCACACAGTCAATGAAGGCGAATCCACTCAGGCCAACAATCAAAATCGTGAGCAAGAGATACGCGATGTTTTGGGTTTGATACAGCACATGGCAACGGTAACGGATCTGATCTGGGATTTATGAAAGGGTGATCGCATGCGTGCCCTTGTCCAACGAGCACTTGATGCCAGCGTCAGCGTTGATGGCCAGATTCTTGGTCAATTCCAAGGTGCGGGCTTAGTTGTACTCGTTGGAGTCACCCACACTGATAATGCAGCAACAGCCAAGAAACTGGCCGAAAAAGTTCACCATCTACGCATCTTTCCTAGTGACACCGGTGAAGTTTCAGCCAGTGATCTGAGTTTGCCCATACTCGTGATCTCGCAATTCACCCTGTATTCGGACACCAAGAAAGGTCGACGCCCTACTTGGGATGCAGCTGCTCCCGCATCAGTTGCCGAACCTTTGGTGGATGCGTTTGTTCAAGCCTTGCAAGATGCGGGAACACATGTTGAAACTGGCAAATTCGGTGCAGATATGAAAGTGACCTTCACCAATGACGGCCCGATCACCATCCTGCTGGAGCTGGATCCTCCAACGCAGTGATCTGGTGACCATTATGTTCAATGACTAACTGCTCACCTACGGCAACATTGCGCTTCAACATCACTACCGCAATGTTTCCGTCTTCATAATGACGAGCGGCTGTTCCAACCCAACCAACAACCTTGCCCTTGCAGGTGATTTCTTCACCATGAACGGGCAGTTCATCATCAGATCCGTCAAGGTGAATCAGTGCCAATCGACGTGGTGGTTGCCCAAGGTTATGCACCTTGGCAACGGTTTCTTGGCCTCGATAGCAACCCTTATTGAGATGAACAGCGCAATTTAGCCAGTTCACTTCATTGGGAATTGTGCGGTGATCGGTTTCGCAATTCATGCGCGGCATACCCGCTGCAACCCGTAAAGCTTCCAAGGCCCAAGAACCTGCTTGAGGTGCAGCTCCCAGACGACTGGCTAATTGATTACGAGGAATCACCACTTCACGCCCAGCAAACCCTCGAGCTGCAAAGGGTTCTGGAACCAACCACGTTGGATGATGCTCATCTGCGGAGTGCACTGGCTCCCAAACAACACCAAAATTTTCCGTCACATCAGCAACGTCAACGCGCAACATAAAGCGCATGCGATCCAGATAAGCGATCAGTGATTCGGTCTGACCAGGTTGCGTGATGATCCAGCAGGTTTCACCATCGTCGGCAATGTGCAATTCGTATTCGACATGACCATTTGGGCTCAAGATCAGTGCCAATGCGCTTTGCCCAACAGCAAGATCTTTCACAAGTTGTGTCGTCAGATCGTTTAACCAGGTCAATCGATCTGGGCCACTGACAGTGATTACACCGCGATTGTTGAGGTCAACAACCCCAATGCCACCAACGAGATTTCGTTGCTCGCCTAGTGGATCTCCGCAATGCCACGCCATCCCTTGATCAAAGACCTCTACCGGTGGTTGCACACTCATGATTGAACCTCAAGGCTGTTGTCACTCAACATGTTGAAACATGATTCACATTCACCGTGCATCGCCATGTGGGAAATGTCAGTGACGAACGCATGATTGGCTCGAAGCGCTGCAATGAAGGAATCAGCGACTGACCCTGGTGCGCTGGAAACTTTTCCGCAGGTGTCACAGACCAAGTGAATATGAATGTCTTCATCAACTGCGTGATACGTCGGTGCGCCATGGCCAATATGCGCGTGGGTAACCAAGCCAACATCTTCAAGTACTTCTAGCGTGCGGTACACCGTCGAAAGATTGACACCTGATGCCGTTCGTTGGACTTCGAAAAGGATTTCTTCCGGTGTCCCGTGCCGCAAATGTTCAACAGCTTCGAGAACCAACTGGCGTTGCGGGGTAATGCGAAACCCGTGTTCGCGTAACCGCTGATCCCAATCGCTATTCACTCGACTGCTCGGGCTCACGCACGTCTGCACGTTGTAGCGATGCAGCAAGGTGATTGCTGATCGGCTGGCCCATTGCTGCCATATCGAAGGTCCAAAGCAGCTTGCCTTCAACTAATCCATAGAGGCGATGGCCCTCGGTGTATTCCTTTGCACTTTCCGTACGCGCAACAAGATCAGTGCGCATTTCTGCGCGTGCACCAGTAATCACTGCCTGTTCAATGCCAGTGACTTCAACCTTGCCGTACCAAATTTCGGCATAGCCCGTGGGGTGCGAGAGTTGCATCTCTAGGTGGTTATCAGGGCGTGGGCGGATAAAACCCGACTCCGATGCAAGCGGACGAAGGCGATTGCCCTCTTCATCGAGCAACCAACTGCGAGAGGAATAGTTCAGGAATGGGCGTCCGTCGGTGCTGAAGACAATCTCCTGGCCAAACCGGAAGTCTTCAATGGTGGGGTAATGCCCCGTGCCGACGCCAACCCAGTGGCCAATCAGCCAAGAGATGGGCGCAAGTTCAGCTTTGACTGCGTCCGCATCCATTGAGATCAGCCTTGGCTCTTAAACAGCCGAAAGACGACAACAAAGGCAACCCAACCCGCAAGAGCAAGAGCGCCGACCAACAGACTCGTGTAGACGATTTCTAACATGTACGGCAGCCTATCGTCCATGGGAGTAAATGGCATGAGGCAGTTGGTCGTAAAGGTCACAGCGGGAGCAGATGATCCTGAGCGCTGCGCTCAGGGGTTCACCGTGGCTGCAACAGCCGTTGCTTCAGGCGCTCAGGTCTCGCTTTGGCTCACGGGAGAGGCTGCCTGGTTCGCCTTACCTGGCCGAGCCGGGGAATTCACCTTGGCGCATGCAGCAGCACTCAATGACCTTCTAGACGCGGTGCTGGCAGAGGGAAGTGTCACGTTATGTTCGCAGTGCGCTCAACGCCGCGACATTTCACCTAGCGATGTCATCGATGAAATTCGCATCGCGGGGGCTGCGAGCTTTGTGGAAGAAATTCTTGGCGCCGAAGTGCAAGCGTTGGTCTACTAGGTTTTAGACACCGGCTGGGCGAGAGAAGACCCGCTTGCCCAATAAAAACATTTCGCAACCCAAGCAAAAACCAAAGGCTGCATTCAAAAATGCAGCCGCAAGTGCGAATGCCACAGCGATGTATGTGACAGCGTCAACGCCCGTAACCACACCAATAAGTGCAACTGCGGTGAATATGAATCCAACCAACGCTGCAAAGCGAGGTGGTGCAATCGCTTCAAAATCCGTTGCAGGTGCAAGTCGTGGCTGCACAACTGTGCGGAAAATAATTCCGTATGGCTGAGCCTTTAATCCGATAAAGGCCCCCAACCCAAACACCACCGTTTGAATCACGAGGAGTGTCGTTGCCACTGCTGTGCCGACTGTTAATAGTGATGCGGCCAGTACCAGCACAGTGATAGCTGCGGCGAAACGTGGGCCGCGCACATCAACTTCTACCTCTGGATCACACAACGCTGGGGATGACATTTCCCTAGAGTTACACAGGTACCTACGTGCAACAAGGCCGGAAAATGTTCATGCAAAGCCTTTGCAATTAAAGACCTACAGCACGTCTCCGAGAGCGGCGATCACATCTGCCTTACGTGGCATACCCACAGCTCGCTTGGTAATCACTCCGCTTGAGTTCAACACAAGGACTGTTGGGGTCCGGCGGATATCAAGTTGCCGGACCAAATCAAGGTGAGCTTCCGCATCAATTTCAAGGTGAACGGTGCCTGGAACCATGGATGCAACTTCGTCCAAAATGCGGCGAGTAGCGCGGCACGGTTGGCAAAAAGCTGTAGAAAACTGCACCAGCGTGGCATGGGTACCAAGGGAAGACCCCAGCGCTTCAGCGCTGAGCCTCTCTCCTCCATGCTCGGCAACGGAAGCTGTCTCAACACCAACTTCGGGAGCATCATCAGCGACAGGAACAGGCGCAGCCACTGATTTCATCGTGCCGTCGGTCTTTTTGCGCCATAGGCCAAAGATGCTGGCAAGCGCGAGTACCGCGACAAGCAGAATTAATCCGAGCATCTAGCCAAGCTCCATTTCGCAATTTCATCGATCGTATCCATCGCAACTGCGGCTTCCGCATGCCCGACCCCAGTTAAGAGCCAAAGGTCAACATCTGGATGCCCGCTTGTCACCGCGGCACGATGAATTGCCTGGGGATGCTCCACAGGGAAATACCGATCCTTGGTGCCATGCACGACCAACAACGGCGTGCTGTCCAGCAGTCCTGCTGCCACGTGCGGCTCAATAGGGCGCAGCTGCGGCCACTCCACCGGTCGAATAAGCGTGCCCTTTGCTCGAAGGAGGAGACGACCAGGCTTTGTCTCAACACACCAATGCAATAGGCGCATCACCTTGGTGCCTCGGTAGTACCAAAATGCCGGGCCACTGACCGTCACGATTGCATCAACGGGGTTGCCCACTCCAGGATCGGCCTCTGACGTCAATTCTGGATGCAAGGCCAAGGCGGCCTGTCGAATGCACACCGCCGCACCCAAAGAGAAGCCAACCGAAACTACGCTCCGAAACCCAAGTTCCCGAGCCCAAGCCACAGCACGATCAACATCGAGGACTTCCCACATGCCCACAGTTGATTGACCACCAGAACCACCGTGACCTCGCAGGTCCACGGTGATGACCGCGCCATACTCACTCAGGTGATCAACGATTGACCTGACGTGTTCATGCTCGCCGTGTCCGGTGATGCCATGGGCCACAACGAAGGCCAGCGAGCCGGGCCCCGACGTCAATCGAACCTTGACCTGGACGCCGTCCGCTGTCACCAGAGTGGCCGCACTGGACTGATCCATGGGAGCATTGTCCCCTAGAGCAATAACGGAGGTGATCAAGATGCGAATCGTCTTGCTCACTCGCGCGCTTGAATCCTCGACAGAGGTTCTCCCGGCACTGGCGTTGCTTACCCACCAAGTGCGCACTCTTCCTGCCGAACCCACAGCTCTTCTCAATGCACCTGAATGTGATGTCTTGCTGGTCGATGGCCGCCGGGATCTACCAGCCGTGCGTGGATTAACTCGCCTACTTCAGCACACAGGCATCGACGCACCACTCGTACTTGTGACGACCGAAGGCGGTCTCTCCGCAGTGCAATGGGACTGGGGCATCGATGAAGTGCTCCTAGATACCGCTTCGCCTGCAGAGGTCGAAGCACGTCTTCGGTTGGCTGCATCGCGCTTGACTCCAGGTGTTGATCTTGAATCGGGCAACAACGAAGAAATTCGCAGCGGTGAACTCATGATCGATGAAGGCACCTACACAGCCAAACTTCGCGGGCGTGCACTTGATCTCACGTTCAAGGAATTCGAACTCTTGAAATTCCTAGCCCAACACCCTGGGCGCGTATTCACGCGTGCGCTACTCCTTCAAGAAGTGTGGGGTTACGACTACTTCGGCGGCACCCGCACTGTCGACGTTCACGTCCGTCGTTTGCGCGCAAAGCTCGGTACTGAACACGAGGCCATGATTGGCACAGTGCGAAACGTCGGTTACCGCTTTGTTCCACAAAACATCGACCAAGCAACGATGGCGGTACTCGCCGTTGATGAAGTCGGCATTGGGCTGAATTAGCAGTGGGCCAAATGGAGATCGTTACGCGTCTTGACCAGTCGCAAATCGACGAAGCCGTTGCGCTTATTGATGAAATCACCCTGCACGATGGACTTTCCCCAATATCGGAGCACGTATTCCTGCACCTTCGCCACGGCGGCGATGATCAAGGCTTGCATTTCCTGAAGTTTGAAGAGTCCGCACTCATCGCATACGCACACCTTGACATCACTGACAAGGTCGAAGGGCCAAGTGCAGAAATCGCCGTCGCGCCCGACTTTCGTCGACAAGGTCTTGGAACGGAATTAATTCGAGCACTTGTCGATGCTGCACCGGCTGGCAACTTGCGCCTTTGGGCACACGGCGAACAAGCGATCGCAGGTCAATGGGCTAAAGCCATGGGATTTCGCCACGCACGAACACTGTGGCAAATGCGTCGATCACTTCTTGCACCACTTCCACCAGCGCGCTTCAGCGACGATGTCGTCCTGCGTTCCTTTATTCCCGGTCATGATGACCAAGAGTGGGTTGCTCTCAACGCAAAGGCCTTTGCTGGCCACGATGAACAAGGTGACTGGACTCTTGACGATCTTCATCGTCGAATGGCTGAGCCTTGGTTTTCCATCCCGGGTTTCCTCGTAGCGGCCGATCGAGACAGTGGGAAAATGCTGGGCTTTCACTGGACGAAAATCCACGGGGTCGTTCAGGCGACACCCGAAAATCCTCATGTTCACGATGCCATCGGCGAGGTTTATGTGGTGGGCGTAGACCCAACCCTCCAGGGCAAGGGCTTGGGCAAGGCCCTGACCTTGGCTGGATTGCATCACCTGCGGGCCCAAGGGCTGGTGCAGAGCATGTTGTACGTGGACGCCTCAAATACCTCCGCGATCACCCTCTACGAAACCCTTGGGTTCTCCCGCTGGGATGTCGATGTCATGTATCGCCATGGATCGCTCACCTAACGGCCAAGAACTGTTCATCTTCTTGTGACACCATGCACGGGTGTCGAATTCATTTACTGACCTTCCCGTCGATCGATTTCTGGATCGTGAGCTCTCCTGGCTGGCCTTTAACCAACGGGTCTTGGAACTAGCCGAGGATGCCAATCTCCCGGTGCTGGAGCGGGCCAAATTCCTCGCGATTTTTGCAAGTAACCTCGATGAATTCTTCATGGTGCGAGTCGCGGGCCTTAAACGACGCATCGCTACCGGGATCGCGGTGCGATCAGCCAGTGGCAAAAGCCCCAAGGATGTACTGGAATCAATCTGGGAACGTGCGCACGCCCTCCAACGCGAGCATGCACAGGTATTTCAGGGTGAAGTTCTCCCAGAGATGCGTTCAGCAGGCATCGAATTGCTTCGTTATGAGCAACTCACAGCAGATGAACGCGATTTCCTCGACAAGTTCTTCCATGCACAAGTCTTCCCTGTGCTAACTCCGCTTGCAGTTGACCCTTCACACCCGTTCCCGTACATCAGTGGATTGTCGCTCAACCTTGCAGTAGTGGTGCGCAATCCAGTGACAGGAAACGAACTCTTCGCACGCGTAAAGGTTCCCCCGCTCCTACCGCGCTTCGTAGCACTGGGTTCACAACGCTTCGTGCCATTGGAAGATTTGATGGCATCGCATCTCAATGAACTATTCCCAGGAATGCAGATTCTGCAACACCACAGTTTCCGCGTAACTCGAAACGAAGATGTTGAAGTAGAAGAAGACGATGCGGAAAACCTCTTGCTTGCACTGGAGCGAGAACTCATGCGCCGCCGCTTTGGGCCACCTGTACGACTCGAAGTTGAAGCGTCGATTGACTCATATGTGCTTGAACTATTAATGAGTGAACTCGATGTCACTGACAGTGAAGTCTTCCGCGTTCCGGGACCACTTGATCTCACCGGGCTTTGGTCCTTTGTCGGTCTTGATCGGCCTGATTTAAAGCAAGCAAACTTTGTTGGCCGAACTTCGCGCCAGCTCGCTGAAGTTGAAAGTTCCACTCAGCCTGACATCTTCGCCGTCGTTCGCGAACATGACGTACTCCTGCACCATCCATACGATTCGTTTAGCACTAGCGTGCAAGCCTTCCTAGAGCAAGCCGCAAACGATCCCCACGTGTTGGCGATTAAACAAACGCTCTACCGCACTTCGGGTGACTCACCAATTGTTGATGCACTCATCACGGCTGCCGAAAATGGCAAGCAGGTACTGGCAATTGTTGAGATTAAGGCTCGCTTCGATGAGCAAAACAATATCGACTGGAGCCGCAAACTTGAAGAAGCCGGTGTGCACGTTGTCTACGGCCTCGTTGGTCTTAAGACACACGTCAAGGCTTCAATGGTTGTGCGCAATGATGGCGACCAACTTCGACGTTACTGCCACTTGGGTACCGGTAACTACCATCCAAAAACCGCTCGCCTGTATGAAGATATCGGTCTGATTACCTGTTCAGCTGATGTTGGCGAAGATATTTCAAATCTCTTCAATGTGCTGTCCGGCTATTCCATGAATACTGAATATGCACGTCTTTTAGTTGCACCACACTCCGTTCGTACCGGACTCATTGAACGTATCGATCGTGAAATCGCAAACAGCGAAGCCGGTTTACCCAGCGGGATTCGCATCAAGTGCAATGCTCTGGTTGACGAAATTGTGATCGATGCTCTCTACCGCGCATCTCAGGCGGGCGTTTCAGTGGAAGTGTTTGTGCGTGGCATTTGCGCATTGCGTCCAGGCGTTCAAGGCTTAAGCGAGAACGTTAAAGTCATTAGCATTTTGGGTAGATTCCTTGAGCACTCCCGTGCGTTCTGCTTCGAGAACAACGGTGCACGCGAAGTCTGGATTGGCTCAGCAGACATGATGCATCGCAATCTTGATCGACGAGTTGAGACATTGGTGCGATTGGCTGAGCCTGTGCATATTGCCTGGGTGAATGACTTATTCGATATGGCAATGAGTCCTGACTTCTCAGCCTGGAGTCTGGACTCCGACGGCGTTTGGAATAGGCGCCTGCATCGCGAAGACGGCGCATTGCTTGCCGACTATCAAGAAACGTTGATTGCACGGACCAAACACGGTGGTGCTTCATTGTGAGTACCCCAACCACGCATCGTGAAATTGAGCGCAAGTTTCGCGTTCACGCTCTATTTGCGTGGCCGGAGCTCTCGGATCTCAATGCAACTGTTCAGGAACACCCGACAGTTTCAATGCGCGCGGTGTATCACGACACTGCTGAACTCACCCTCTTTCGATGGAAGGTCACTCTCCGTCGCCGTGAAGGAGGTCTTGATGCAGGTTGGCATCTCAAACTTCCAGTGGAAAGCATGTCCGAAGGTGTGCGCGATGAACTTCATGTTGCGTTAAACGCTGGAGCAGTTGGTCAAGTTCCTGCTGAACTCGCCGACATCATCACCCCACTTGTGCGCGACTTACCACTAGCTCCAGTGGTGGAACTGCGAACTGAACGTAGCCCCCGAGTCTTGACTTCACCAGAAGGCAAACCACTGGTTGAAGTGGTCGACGATGTCGTCACTGTTATTGATCTCAACGGTACGGCGGTCGGGATTTTCCGAGAGCTTGAAATTGAACTCCTTGATAACGATGATCCTGCGGCCCATGAGCTTCTTGAAGAAGTCAGTTCGCTACTTATGCATGTTGGTGCAATTCCGGGAACAATGAGCAAGGCCGCAAGCGCTCTAGGCCCACGAGCCACTGCACCTGCAGATGTTCCAGAACTCCCAATGCCGGGGCCAAGCGGGATGGCTGTCGATGCGATTCGTTCCACAATCGCAACCCATGTACGTGCCCTCATTTTTGCTGACATCGCCGTGCGCAGGAACCTGCCAGACGCTGTACACCAAGTTCGGGTAGCGGCACGTCGACTGCGTAGCAACTTACGCACATTTGAGTCATTGTTAAATCATGAGTGGGCATTGGCTCTCGAAGAAGAACTCGCTTGGCTCGCTGATGAAATGGGCATGATCCGCGACAGTGAGGTTCTCGAAGAGCGCCTTCTTAATCATGCCAATGACTTACTGCCAGGTGATGCGGAATTAGCTTCAAGCGCTATTCGTGTATATCTCGATCGGCGTATTGAGACCGCACGTGCAGGAGCCATGGCTGCGTTACGAAGTGATCGACATACGTACCTTATTGAAGATCTCGTGACTGCTACGCGCTCGCCCCAAATGCTCGATATTGCATATCAGCCATGCGAAATCGTGTTTCCCCCTCTGATTGAGCGCTCATGGAAGGCCCTTGCGAAATCCTGTGGCCAGTTAAAAATCCATGGACCCGCGCCTGAGTGGCATCGTGCACGCATCAAAGCTAAACGTGCCAGGTACGCAGTCGATGTCGTCGTGCCAATTTTCGGAAATCAAGCCAAGAAGTTCGCAAAGTCGTTATCTGAAGTCACAGAACTCCTAGGCGAGCACCAAGATGCATTTGTTGCTCAAGAGTTCTTGCGTGAATTAGCCAATACCAATGAAGTTGACGCCACCACTGGATTCGCACTCGGTCTCCTACACGGAGTGGAACTCAATTACGAAATGCAGGATCGTTACACCTTCGCGGATACTTGGGATAAAGCACGTAAAACTGCGCAGAGTTCGGGACTGGTGTAACCGTGGCCCCTGATCAAGGTTCAACTCCGGTTCGCGCAGCTGGCGTGATTTTGCTTCGAGGCACCCAAGGGCGTTATGAAACCCTCGTCGTTCATCGGCCTCATCGCAGCGACTGGTCACTCCCAAAGGGAAAGATTGATCCGGGTGAACACGTCATTAATGCCGCAATTCGCGAGTGTGATGAAGAAACGGGTATCCAAGCAATTCTCGGATCGCGTTTACCCACCCAGGAATACATCGCCTTAGGCCGAGCAAAGACTGTTGAATATTGGGTTGCCCAGGCTCGAAACGAAGAAGAGTTTGTTCCTAATGACGAGGTCGATGAGCTTCGTTGGATACCTGCTCAGCAAGCAAAAAGCCTGCTGACCTACGAGCACGACATCGCGCTCGTGGAACAGGCCGCAACGTTGCCCCAGACTGTTCCACTCATTATTTTGCGCCATACCCAAGCCGTGAAGCGCTCGGACTTCAAGGGCAAGCATGATTATGAACGTCCGATTAGTGGCAAGGGACGCAGCCAATCAAAAGGACTCATGCCGCTGCTTGATGCCTACGGCATCACCGCTGTGCATTCATCTGATTCAGAACGCTGTATGCAAAGCGTGAAGCGCTATGCAAAATCTATAAATGTGCCCGTTATCCCTGAGCCGGCTTTAAGTGAAGAACGTTTTCTCGACAATCCAAAAAAAGTTGAAAACCGAATGCTGGATCTCTTGAGTCAGCACCAAGCGATGGTTGTGTGCTCACATAGGCCCGTCATGCCTACGATTTTATCTGCCCTGGCCCAAGCCACTGGCGGCGATGCGTCAAGACCACAGTGGGACCCCAAGCTTCAACCAGGATCATTCATTGTGTTGCATCGCGCATTCGCCCCTGACGGCACTCCGAGAATCGTCAGCATGGAACGACATCAACTCGAAGATTGACATTCGTTGTTAAAGCACCTGCACCGACAGTGAGTGGCGGGCTTTGCCCTTTTTCAAGCTGATGATGCACGTGCCTGTTTGCTTCAGCACCACGCTTGAACCCCTAACTGCACAGATCCGTGCAGCAATCGGTGCAACCTTGATGGTTGGTTTTCCAGAAAGCCCAGCAAGGCGTGCGATTGCGGCAAAGGTGAGAGCAGTTCCGGATTTGCGTGCAGTGATTCCAGAAACGAAGGGGGCCGTGAGCTGCGCAGCATTGCCTTCGCCAAAAGCATTCGAACCCGAAATGGCAAATGTTGTTGCCTGGCCACCCGGCAATCCATCGAACTCACATACGGTTTCCATAGTCGTGCACGACTGACCACTAGGAAACGCTGTGACTTTCCAGATCGTTGTGTTTGCGCCTGCATCGCTCGGGGCTGACCAAGAAACCGTCACCCGCCCACCGTTATTGCGCGCTGTCAGATTTGTTGCAACACCCGGTTTTGCAGCGGGGATACTTCCCTGAGATGTCAGCCATGGCAAAAACGTTGTGATCCGGCTATACAACCCTGGATATCCGGCCTTCGCACATTCATTTCCACTACTTACCAAACCAGTAAGGACGGGAACCGTGCCTTGGATGACCAACGGACCACCACTGTCGCCTTGGCAGGCATCAATATTGCCCGCCGGTGTGCCAGCACAAATGTCTTGATTGGGATCAAGATCTGGCCCATATTGACCGCAGGGTTGATTTGGGCTCGCTAACACCTCAAGGTCCGCACGCATCAACTGATCTGACGTTGCGCCACCCGTGGGTGCGATGACACCCCATCCACTCACAGTTGCGGGTGTGCCGCTTGCAGGCCAAGTCAGAGCATCCATGCCGTAAGGCAATGCAATAGTGCGCACCTTGCCAAGCAGATCAATGGGTTTTGCCAACGTAATGACGCCAATGTCATTGGCGAAGGTGCGTGAATCAAAGGAGGGGTGCGCTGTTACCGCTGCAACTGGCGACTCTTGAGCTGGTGACCTTTCACTGGTCTTCGTAATCCCAGACCACACACGAATATCACTTGCTGACATCCCCGCCAAACAATGAGCGGCAGTCACTACCACCGTTGGCGACACCAACGACCCAGAGCATTGAGAGACACCACGCATCACAATCAATACCTGCCATGGAGATTGATCAATTGATGATGCGCTACCACCGATGACACGTGGAAATTTAATCGTCGCTGCTGTAGCCGAAATCGGAATACACAGCAATGCAATAGCTGTCAGTGCAGCGAAAAAGCGAACTCTCATCGCTCAGCCTGAGTGCCCTTACCAAGTACGACCACGCCACCATCACTTACGGTGTACAAACCACGATCGCGTTCAAGATCAACACCGATTTGAGCACCATCAGGGATGACCGTGTTTTTATCAAGAATTGCGCGTCGAACAACTGCATTCTTACCAATACGTACACCGGGCATAATCACACTGCCTTCGACGTAGGCCCCTGAACCAATAGCTACGTTGGAAGAAATCACGGAAGTACGTACATGGGCACCGGAAATGATGGTGCCAGCGCCGACCATAGATTCATGCGCATTGCCACCCTCAACAAATTTCGCTGGTGGTAATGACGGCAGGTTCGACAGAATCGGCCAACGGCGGTTGTAGAGGTTGAAAATTGGGTGCACGGAAACTAGATCCATGTGGGCATCGTGATAACTATCCAGTGAACCTACGTCACGCCAATAACCACCATCGCGTTCTGTGGCTCCGGGAACAACGTTGGTTGCAAAGTCATATACGCGCGCTTGACCACGGTTGGTGAGCATCGGAATGATGTTTGTGCCCATGTCATGCAGTGATGCTGGGTCTGCAGCATCTTCACGCAATGCTTCAAGCAAGATATCTGTTGAAAACACGTAGTTACCCATTGAGACATAGCAAGAAGTGTCATCACCAGGGATGGTTGGTGGATCGATTGGCTTTTCTAAGAACCTCGTAATGGTTTCACCGTCGGGTGCCGTTTGTATAACTCCAAAATCATGCGCTTCATGCTTTGCCATACGAATACCTGCAACGGTGACGCCGGCACCGGACGCAATATGTGCCTCCACCATTTGCATTGGATCCATGCGATACACGTGGTCGGCACCAAAGACAACGACGTAATCAGGTTCTTCGTCGTACACCAGGTTCAAACTCTGGAAAATTGCATCGGCACTTCCGGTGTACCAACGTGGCCCAAGTCGCTGTTGCGCTGGTACGGGAGTGACGTAGTCACCTAGCAAAGTCGGCATACGCCAGGTCTGGGTGACGTGACGGTCCAATGAATGCGATTTGTACTGAGTCAGCACGCATACGCGTCGCAACCCTGCATTGATCAAATTCGACAATACGAAATCGATGAGGCGATAGGAGCCACCAAAAGGTACTGCTGGTTTGGCTCGGTCAGCTGTCAAAGGCATGAGGCGTTTGCCCTCGCCACCGGCGAGGACCATGCACAGCACATGTGGCCCGCTACTCACCTTGTAACCATAGTCCCCGAGCGCCCATCTTTATAGACCTAAAACTCATCCCTATGCTGAACGCTGTGCGAATAGGAATCCTGACCCGCGAGTGGCCACCCGAAATTTATGGTGGTGCTGGGGTCCATGTCGATCAACTCGTCCATGAGTTGCGTCGTCTCACTCCTGTCTATGTTCATTGCTTTGGCGGCCACAGGACTGATGCCACAGCGCACCCGGTACCAACCAGTCTGCACGGTGCCAATCCTGCACTTCAGACTCTCGGTGTTGACCTCGAAATGGCTATGGCGGTTTCTGACGTTGATCTCGTGCATTCACACACCTGGTACGCAAACTTCGCTGGCCACACAGCTTCACTGCTGTACGGCATCCCCCATGTGATCACCGCACATTCGCTCGAACCATTGCGGCCTTGGAAAGAAGAGCAACTTGGTGGCGGTTATCGGCTCTCGTCATGGGTTGAACGTTCCGCGTACGCAGAAGCAAGCGCAGTGATCGCTGTTAGCAACGGCATGCGCAATGACGTACTCAGCGCCTATCCCTTTGTTGATCCAGCTCGTGTGCATGTAGTGCACAACGGAATCGACACGTCGATTTATAAGCCAGATTTAGGTACAGCAACACTTGAGGAATTCGGTATCGATCCGAATAAGCCATACGTTTTGTTCGTCGGTCGTATCACGCGCCAAAAAGGTCTCGTGCACTTGCTCCGCGCAGCAAAGCAATTTGCTGGCGATATTCCGCTGGTCATGTGTGCATCAGCTGCAGACACACCCGAGATTGAAGTTGAAACAGCCAACGCAGTGAAAGAACTTCGCGAGGCACGCGGAAAGGACAGCGTGATCTGGATTGAAAAACAAGTTGATCGAGCAAAACTCATTCAACTTTTTTCACATGCGCGAGCATTTCTATGCCCCTCTATCTACGAACCGCTTGGCATTGTCAACCTTGAAGCCATGGCTTGCGAAACCGCCGTTATTGCGAGCGATGTTGGTGGGATTCCAGAAGTTGTTGCTGACGGCACGACCGGGCTTCTCGTTCACTATGACGCTGTCAATACTGACGCATTTGAACGTGAATTTGCTGCTGCGGTGAATCAACTCATCGAAGATGGCAACCGCGCTTCCGCGATGGGCAAAGCCGGGCGAGCCCGTGCAGTAGAACATTTTGGCTGGGATGCAATTGCTGAACAAACGATGGCTGTGTATCGCGCAGCGATGAACACCAACTAGGAAATTAACTTTCTACTGGAAAACCACGGTGCGCTTACCGGTCAGCATGATGCGGTCTTCAGCAAAGAGTCGAACAGCGCGAGCGAGTACTAACCGTTCAACATCTCTACCAATCTCGGCTAGGTCATTCGCTGTGTGTGCATGAGTAACTCGCTCTACCTCTTGCTCGATGATCGGACCTTCATCCAGTTGAGCAGTGACAAAGTGAGCAGTCGCACCAATAAGTTTCACACCGCGTTCATGAGCTTGGTGATACGGGCGAGCACCCTTAAAGCCTGGTAAGAATGAATGATGGATGTTGATGATGCGTCCGGAAAGCTCCGAACATAATTCATCAGAAAGGACTTGCATGTAACGAGCAAGAATCACGACATCGATATTGTGCTCAACCGTCAGGTTTAATAAAGCTGATTCTTGTTCTGGTTTTGTTTCAGAGGTGACAGGCAAATACACGAACGGAATCCCATGACGGTTTGCGATGTGTTCGCAATCGCGGTGATTAGAGACAATTACTGGAATCTCGATTGGTAACTCGCCGATTTCATGGCGGTAAAGCAAATCAACAAGACAATGATCGAACTTCGACACCATAATCAAAGCCCTGCGACGATCGCTTTCATGGCGCAGGGACATTTCTGCATTAAATGGTGCAGCTGCCGCTTCAACCGCAGCGCGCACAATTTCAATGGCTTTGGGTGATTCAAACTTGGTGCGCAGACTGAAAATCCCGGAGTCTTCATCGGTGAACTGAGCCTGCTCCAAAATATTGCCCTGAATCCCTAACAACGAGCCTGTGATCGCATGCACAATGCCCGGCCCATCGGCGCAACGCAGGGTCAGGATGTACGGCTCAACAGTGCTCACATGGCGCAATCTACGAGATACCTGGGTGGGAAGGTAGCGTGCCCCAGATGAATCCAGTGGTGGTTGTGGGAAGCGGTATTGCCGGCATCCGCGCCGCAGAGGCAATTCGAGCTCATAAATATCTCGGCGAAATCCTGATTATCGACCCGGAACTACCGAGTTACCGGCCAGCTGTTTCCAAGGAAGCCCTCAAATCCAGGGTGCTGGACGGCTTTGGCATGCCAATGAAGCGCAGCGCTGATGAGTTCACCTGGCTCATTGGTCATGGAGTGGTGAACTGCTCTCTTGATGGACAGCACCTTTGGGTGTCCGACCCCGATGGCCAGACATCGACTATCCACTTTGACGGTTTGATCATCGCTAGCGGTCTTCGGTCTCGACATCTGACAGTGCCCGGTCCCACCGCTGGGCGATTCACCCTTCGAACGATTGCCGACGCGCAACTTCTCGAACCGATGCTGGTTACGGGAGCGCGTATTGCAATTGTCGGGTCAGGGTTTATTGGGTGCGAAGTTGCGGCAATCGCATCCGAGCGTGGCTGCGAAGTCACGGTGGTATCTCCAGAAGCGGTGCCGTTAAGTTCGGCCCTTGGTGATGAAGTCGGCCAAAGAATTGCGAATCAACATGAACGCCACGGAGTGAATTTCCGCACCAAGCGAATTGTTGCTGCGTTTGGAGGTGACGAACGAGCCACAAGTCTTCTTCTTGATGATGGAACCGAAGTTCAAGCAGATGTCGTTGTCGAGGCTGTGGGATCTATTCCTAATATCGATTGGTTAAACGGAAACACCCTTGACTTATCAAATGGAGTCTTGACGGATCAGTACCTTCAGGCTGTTGGAACAACTGCACCGGTACGCGCTTGTGGTGACATTGCTCGTCATCCAAATGCACTGTTTGGGATGACGCCTCGCCGAATTGAACACTGGACTACCGCCGCAGACCTGGGTGCTCACGCAGGGCGCGGCCTTGCCAAGCAACTCAATGCTGTGAATGAACCAGAGGTCCCATTTGCCGCTGTGCCTGCATTTTGGTCAGATCAGTACGACCTCCAAATTCAAAGCTTTGGAATACCTTCCATCGCGACCGAAGTAAACATTATTGAATCTGCTGACGATGGCAGTTGCATTGCCGAATACTTCGATTCCTCAGGGCTCGTTGGCGTTGTCGGGATAAACCGCACAAGCCAGATAGCTGGCTACCGCAGATCCCTTGCCGGGCGCATATAAATATGCAAAGACCCGTGCAGCTGGGGGGCAATTGCACGGGTCTTGCGAGATTGATTGTGCCCGATTGCACTGCGCTTTGTCACGCATTCACCTCTTATACCTAGAATCTGTTCGTGCCCGATTTTGTGAAGAATCCTCACCTGAAAGATGGGGGAATTTTGCTCCATATCGGAGTCCACAAAACGGGGACGACAACGATCCAAGATGCCTTCGCACAGAACCGAGCACGGCTTACAGAATTCGGGATCTCATATCCGGGAACCGGCCAGGCGCATCGTGCCATTGCTTCATCAGCAATGAATCGTCGTGTGGGTTGGCGCCCAGGTGGTTCCCCACCACCAGATCCCAAACTTTGGGAAACGTTTGTCAGTGAGGCCGAGAATTTTGACGGAATTACCGTGTGTTCAAGCGAGTTTTTTGCCGAGGCTTCCAGCGAAGTGGCCGAACGGATCGTTGATCGCATAGGCAAAGAGAACATCCATGTGGTGATCACCCTGCGAAACCTTGCAAAAATACTTCCATCGGCTTGGCAACAAATCTTGAAGTCCGGTTATGAGTTTGGTTATCTTCACTGGCTCAATAACGTGCTGGGCTCAGAACAACTCGAACCCAAATCAGAAGTATTTTGGCTTCGACATCGCCATGATGCAGTCGTGAGCCGCTGGGCAAACATTGTTGGCAGTGAACGAGTGACTGTTGTTGTGGTCGACGATTCTGATCGTGACAGCATCTATCGAGATTTTGAATCCTTAACTGGTTTGCCTCAAGGGTTCTTGCTTCAAAACAAACCTACGTCAATGAATCGGTCACTGACTCTCGCGGAAGCTGAGTTACTCCGACGCATCAACCAATCCATCGGTGGCGGCAAAGGATGGAAACCTTATTCCCATGAAGTCCACGACGGACTTATTAAAGGAATGGTTGAAGGTCGCACTCCAGGTGCCGATGAAGTGAAACTGCAAACTCCACAGTGGGCCCTCGACCGCGCCGCAGAGTTTGGAGCGACCTATGTCGCGGCTATTAGGACATCGGGTGTCAATGTGATGGGTGACCTCAGTCTGTTGAGCGCACGCTTCACTGGTCCGGAACATATTTCCGACACTGATGTTGCAGATCTGCCAATCGATGCCGCAGTTGCTGCGATCCTTGGTGCGCTCGGGGACGGTGCAGTTAAGGAAGCGCCGAGCATCAATCAACGGCTGCTTAAGAAGGTCAGTGCCGCCAAGAAAAGGATCATCCAGAAGTAAGAACTGGAGCCTGTGGTGGGACGCCGGGGGCTCGAACCCCGAACCTACGGATTAAAAGTCCGCAGCTCTACCATTGAGCTAGCATCCCGCGGATTGCGAGTTCCCCCACAAACCTGAGGGATAAGGCTATCGCCAAGCGCTTTGGAGCTCACCGGCACTACTGCCCTAACGGCGGAAGACCTTCCATTTGACGCAGCAGATTTATGCGCTCACTCAGTGGCGGATGGGTATCAAACATGGATTTCGACTTGCCATCCAATGGGGATTCAATCCACACATGAGCCACAGCAGTCGATTTTTGCTGCACGACCGTGTTGTCCGCAGCCAGGGTCTCTAACGCTCGGCGAAGCCCAGAAGGGTTGCGTGTGAACTCAATTGCTGTGGCATCGGCGAGGGACTCGCGTTTGCGCGAAATGGACGCACGAATAAGAAGTGCTGCAATGGGTGCGAGAATCAAAATCACCAATGAGATCACTATCGCAAATGGATTGCTGTTTTGATCTCTGCGGCTGAAGAACGCCATGCGGGCGCCCATGTCGGCGATCACCGCGAGCAGTCCCGCTGTGGTGGCGGCAACAGCCATGACCAACGTGTCGCGGTTACCCACGTGCGCCATTTCGTGTGCCGCGACTCCTTGAAGTTGCTCGCGATCCATCACGCGAAGAATTCCTGTCGTAAATGCGATCACCGCATGCTCTGGATCACGGCCTGTCGCAAACGCATTTGGAGCGGGGTCATCAACGATCGCGACCTTTGGCATTGGTAAACCCGCTGCCATGGTGATTTCTTCAACGATGTTGTAAAGCTGTGGTGCATCGTCGTGACTGACTACTTTTGCGTGCGTCATCGCGAGGACCAAAGTGTCTGATTTCCAATATGAAGTCCACACTCCAATCAATGAAATCCCGACAGCCATCGGAACGAGCCAATACGCATCGAAATTTAAGATCGTGCCTGCTGCCCAAACAACGGCAATCACAGCAAAGAACATCAATGCGAGCAGCAACCAGGTTTTGCGTTTGTTCGCTGACTGCTCGGCTCTAAACGAGACCGCCATAATTACTCGAAGGAAACAGTAGGAGCGTTGCGATCCGCTTCATTTGGCACTTCATAGAATTCGCGAGCATGCACACCGGTCATACCAACGAAGAACTTGGTGGGAATAGTGACAATTGCGGTGTTCAAGGTTCGAACCGAATCGTTGTAGAACTGGCGTGAAAATGCCACTTTGTTTTCCGTTGAAGAAAGTTCTTCTTGAAGTGACAGGAAGTTCGCAGATGCTTTCAAATCTGGATACGCCTCAGCGACTGCAAGCAAGCCACGAAGAGCCTGTGTTAACTGACCATCCGCTGCAGCGACTTCTGCTACGCCATTTGCGTGTTCGGCCACTGCTCGAGCTGCAGTTACCTTTTCTAATGTGCCACTTTCATGGGCAGCGTATCCCTTAACAGTGCTCACTAAATTAGGGATCAAATCGCTGCGGCGCTTGAGTTGCACCTCAATCTGCGCGAAAGCTTCATCAACCGCAACATTGGCTTTTACCAGACGGTTGTAGGTCGCGACTAAATAGATCGCAAGTATGACAAGGACAGCAATAACAATGAAGATCCACATGCTTTGATTCTACGCTCGATTCCCGAACTTATCGAGAGCCAGAATCTGCTGACTGAGAACTAGATTGCTTGACCCGCATCGAGTTCAGCCAGCTGCTCCACGCGCGCCTCGTGACGGCCACCCTCAAAGGCTGTTTCGAGAAAGACTTTGAGTGCTCCTACCGCCACATCTGGGTCTGTCACGCGCTCGCCAAAGCAGGCAACGTTGGCATTGTTGTGTTGCCGGGTCATCGCGGCATCTTGAGTGTCCCGAATAATCCCTGCACGAACCCCTGGGACCTTGTTCGCAGCCATGCAAATGCCCTGACCACTTCCGCACACTGCAACACCAAACGCAGCCTTGCCAGATGCCACTGTTCGACCAACTTCTGCACCAAAATGCGGGTAATCGACGCGATCTGAGGAGTACGCCCCAAGGTCAATCACATCGTGACCTTGTTCAACAAGCCAGCCGCGCAAGTGTTCTTTGAGAACGAAACCTGCATGGTCAGAACCAATCGCGATGATCATGGGATCAGAGTAATGCAGCACCCAACTGAGGCATTGGTGCTGGCGTTGTGATCGTTTGTCCATTGCGGGTAACCGTGACACCAGTAGAGCTGATGGTCACAGGAACGCTTTCACCTGCATTACGTGCAACGAGAACTGTCACTAACGCTTGGCGCACTCCAGCCTTTGGAATCGGCACCTGACGATTTACGACCTGACCTGGAAGTTTGGTTCCCCAGGTGCCAGTGAACCAGCCTTGCTTGCCCCCAGGCTGCGCATGATCAACCACCCACGCATCAGTTCCCGACTTCACGACATCAAGTTTCTTATCGCCTTTTGTCAGTACCAATCTGTTGCCTTCGTAACCGGTATCAACGCCGTTAGGAATTTGCCATCGTTGCCAAGTAAAGCGACCCTTGGCTTTTTTGCCGCCGCGAGCAGCATTGATGTAATCGGTGACGATCATCGCATCGACACTGCGCACATATTGCGTGCATCGAACCAGGGTCACTGTCTTCCAAGTGTTGTCCTGGACGCAGGTGGTGTCATTACCGCCAGTGGCCCAGTCACTTTGCGCAACTATGCGTTTGGTTCCCGACCACTTACTACGAGCCACCTTGCCGACAGTTAATGCCGAATGCGCAGCCCTAGTTTTCAAATATGCACGCAATGAATCACTGTTTTCGTAACGGAAAGGGCCCGGATCGCCTATCCACTCAACGCCCTTTGAATAGAACGTCAAACCAGTTCCGTCATCATGCGTGTGAGCAGTTGCCGGACGCGTAGAACTTGAACGTACTGAATAGAAACTATCCGGCATCCCAGGTTGTGGCTGCCAACCAGCGCGTCCAAACACATAGCCGCCGTCGTACACCGAATAAATCGGTGCAGGTGGAGTTCCACTTTTCCCACCGGTACGCACCCATTCAGCTTGGCCGTCAGCAGCGCCGAACGACCCCTTGAGAGATTCATTGATGCTGTCACCGAGCGACTCAACGAGAAAGTCCGGGCGAATCGATTGCGCAACAAAGTCATACAACTTATTACGCAAAGTTGGAATTGGGTCGGCCGGAATTCCGCACGTGTTGGCGGCCGCTTGCACATCTCCAAGTAAATTCTCAATGTACACCGCGTAGCCAGGTGAACCCTCTACATCGCTACCGTCAGGCTGAACGACTCCATTGGCAATCGCAACAAGATTCCGCCAGGCCTTGTCGCGCAATGCTGTGTCACCCGTCCAACAAAACGCAGCTAGCGCGCCTGTCTGTCGAATCAAGTCGGTGTTGTTTGAACCAATGGCGATTGCGCGTGCTCCTGCATTTGACTTCACCATTGTTTGCGCATCGCGAATAGCAGCTGCGGTGATCACTGGATCGTTCAAGGTTTGCGCAGCACACACCAACGTTTCCGTGCGTAGTCCTCCATAAATGGAAGAGTCAACCCACGCACCGCGCCTACCTTGATGGTCGGCAATCCAGTACAAAAGAATTTGACGGAAACGATCCACCATTGCTTGGTTTTGGACTTGCACCCCTCGAAACAGAAGCGGTAATGCCCAATTGAGAGAGTTCACATGCCGATCACCTGAAGTGTCAGACGTTGCCTGTGGCTTCCAATCTGGATGTTCTGTCAACTGATACGTGCCACCTTTACCAAAATTAATGGTTCCGCTGGTCAATAATTTTTGAGCCGCTACTCGTTCACTTGCAGCCGATGTTTGCGGAAAAATCGTGCGGCACCAACTACCAAGCGCAGTTGGCATCACCACGGGTGGTGCAGCGGGAACTGCTGTAGGCATAGGTGACGCGGGCGTTGTTACCGACGGCGTCGCGCTCGGTGTAACGCTGGGACTCATGGTTGGTGTTGCCGTGGGTGAGGCTGACGCCGTACGGCTGGGTGTAGGCGTTGGCGTTGGCGTTGGCGACGCTGAAACTGCCGGCGAGGTCGACGGCGCTGGCGTTTCAGCAGCATGTGCTGGCAATGCACTCAACAAGACCGAACCCGACGCCATAACAGTCAATGCGAACGTCAGGGTCTTGGTCTTGCGGCGCTGGGGAAGCATTCGACCATCATCACCCATAAATACGCGAAATCAGTAATTCGAATGTTACGAGTTGCTATCAATCCGGGACATCGCCGCTTGTTGGGAAGGGGATGTTGGGCCAAGAGCGAATGCGAGCGTTCCCAACATGGCCGTCACTGCAGGGCGAGCGACTACTTGCGGGACCCGAGGTAATCCCAGCATTGCGAGGTGTCGTGGTGACATGGTTGATAAAGCCCCGAGGAGCAACGCTGCATACGGGCCTTGTGCGGCAAACGGAAGTGGCGGTTTACGAATAAACGCTGCGGTTTCTTTGGCTTCACGGCTACTTCGCAATTGAGATACATATCCAGCAATCGCCGTTCGCAATTCGGTGACTGAGCGCGGAGGGTTTTCTACGCCGACGAGCTCTCCAGCTTTCGCCCATTCGCGCACATAAGCGTCCGGGCCACCAGGGATTGGATCGCCCCACACTAGGTGTGTTGCAAGAAATGAATCAGTAAATGCAATGTGCACCCACCGCAAGAGATCCGGATCTGTTGCGTCATAGGGAAACTCAACGCCATCGACCGTGTACACGCCATTGACTCGACGATGCATACCGCGAACGCGTGCGCATTCACGATCAGCTTGTGCTTTGTCACCAAAGGTCACGACTGTGAGCCATTGCGTGGTGCCTGCTAATCGGCCAAGCGCATCTTCTTCGTAACGTGAATGCTGCATCACTCCAGCGAGTGCCGCTGGATGTAGTGCCTGCATTAAGAGCGCACGAATCCCACCGACCAATGTTGGTAACCCACCATGCACTGCCCACGCGGCTGAATCTGGGCCGAAGTAGCCGATGCCTTCGCCCTCGCGCATTTGCGCAACCCATTCTGGAACCCCAGTGGGATCACCAGAAACGATGCGACGAAACCCTGCGGCAGCGCGATCGCGCAGTGGATCGAGCACGTTTGCCAAGGGGTTCATGCCCATAGCCTGCCGCAGGGTGGTTTCGTCTATGCCTTCGAGGCCGTCAGGTTCAGTGGAAGGGTCAATGTTTCCCCGCCGCGATCTACCGTGAGCTGTACTCGATCGCCAGGTGCAAAGGAACGAACAGTCACGATCAACTGAGTGCCATCAGCAATCACTTGCCGATTGACCTTGGTGATGATGTCACCGGTCTTGATGCCAGCCTTTTGCGCCGCTCCACCTGAGGTAACCGACGAAACCTTTCCACCTGGACCTTCAAAGTCCATGGCGAGCTGGACGCCGATCACTGGAGTCTTCGCTGAACCCGTATTGATGATCTCGTTCGCAATGCGCTTTGCGGTATCGATAGGAATTGAGAAGCCAAGGCCAATAGATCCCGCTTGGGCTTCACCTGATGCCATCGAGGCGATTGCCGAGTTCACACCGACAACAGCGCCGTTGCCATTGACAAGTGGTCCGCCGGAGTTGCCTGGGTTAATTGCCGCATCCGTTTGGATCGCGTTGATGAACGACTCATCTCCTGCGGTAACGGGCCGATTCAGTGAACTGACAATTCCCGAGGTCACAGTTCCTTGTAAGCCAAGTGGCGAACCAAGCGCAATGACTTCGTCTCCTACTCGAAGTGTTGATGACTTGCCAAGCGGAACAGTTTTAACTCCCGGCTTATCTACCTTGACGACTGCAAGGTCGTAGCCCGCATTGGCACCCACCAAGGTGCCCTTCGCCTTGGTGCCATCGGAGAACAACACATCAATCCCGCCATCTTTCGCAGAACCTGCAACGTGATTGTTGGTGATGATGTACCCGTCTTTGCTAATAATGAAACCCGAACCCGTGCCTTCACCGTCAGTGCCACTCACATTCAGTTGAACCACGGCAGGCTGCACAGCAGCAGCAACATCTGCAATGGAACTCCCTGCGGGTAGTGACGGTGAGCTCGAATCAGCAGTTGCCGATGCCACCACGGAGGTCGGCAATGTTTGCTTTGCCGCAACAAATCCCACGGCACCACCTGCCGCGCCTGCAACTAATGCAGTAGCTAATAGCCCGCCAACAATTGCGGGACCACGGCCACGCTTCTTTGGCGCAGGTCGTTCCCAGACCGGAGCAATGCTGGTCGCGATCGGTTCAGCGGGCGTGAAAGGTGGAAGTGGGGTGGACACGGGGTCTCCTTCGTGGGGCGAACTCATATAGACATGAGACACCCCAACCAGTGATTTCGTTCCCGTTCGGGCACGAAAACCTAGAGTCCTGACAAACCTCTTACAAAGAGCAGATTGAATAGGCACATGCGAGCAGTTGCCAGTCCCCGAGAGGCAGCACTTGCCTTGGCCGCTGGGCATCTAGCCGCTGTGCCAACGGAGACCGTCTATGGGCTTGGAGCTCGTACCGATGATCCACATGCCATCGCTCAGATTTATGCCGCAAAAGGGCGTCCAGCCGACCATCCGCTGATCGCTCATCTTGCAACGATCGAGGCAATGAATGACTGGGGAAGAAATATTCCTGAATATGCATATCAACTAGCGAAGAGTTTTTGGCCAGGTCCGCTCACCCTTGTTATTCCGCGCTCACCGCGAGCTGGTGACTTCATCACGGGCAGTCAGAACTCCGTTGCGGTTCGAGTCTCTGCACATCCATTAATGCAAGAGGTACAAAGAATTCTTGTTGAACTTACAGGTGATCCTTCCATTGCAATTGCGGCACCCAGCGCAAATCGTTTTGGAAAAGTAAGTCCTACAACTGCGCAGCACGTGCTCGAGGAACTCAATAAATTCACGAGTGCGGAGGATGTTGTTCTCGATGGTGGTGAATGTGCTGTCGGTGTTGAATCCACAATCATTGATTGCACTGGTAACAATCCGCGATTGCTTCGACCAGGTGCGATCAGTGTTGAGCAGGTGGAAGAGATAACAGGACTTCCTTGCACAACTGATTCACAGATTCGCGCAAGTGGAACTTTGGAGTCTCATTACAGTCCCACCGCAACAGTCGAACTGGTTGATGCAGCAGCACTACTCGAGCCTGTGTTCGCCACCGCAAGCATCGGACTCATCGCGTTGGCCGAACATCCAACACCTGCAGGCATGGTGCGCCTGTGTGCGCCGGTCACCCGCGAGGAGTACGCCCAACAGCTCTATTCAGCCCTTCGCGAGGCCGACGCTTTGAAGCTTTCCAAGGTGCTGGCGGTTGCCCCACCCATAGGCGGAATTGGGGCCGCGATCAAAGACCGGCTGACCCGGGCCGCCCACCCGAATTGACCTCAATTACCCCTCCGGCCACCCATCCCCTATAGTTCTCAGGTCACCAACGGCATCCACAAAGGTCGACGGAGATATAGGTCCCCATCGTCTAGTGGCCTAGGACACCGCCCTTTCACGGCGGCGGCACGGGTTCGAATCCCGTTGGGGATACGGCTTCATTTAAGGCCCTGTAGCGCAGTTGGTTAGCGCGCCGCCCTGTCACGGCGGAGGTCGCCGGTTCAAGTCCGGTCAGGGTCGCCAACGATTCGGGGGAAACCCCGATTCATCGCGGCTGGAACGTCAGCCACGGCCAGGTAGCTCAGTTGGTACGAGCGTCCGACTGAAACTCGGAAGGTCGCCGGTTCGACCCCGGCCCTGGCCACCATCAAGATCCCTTGCAGCGCAACGACTTTCGGTGCTCGGCAATTCCTACTGAACTAGCAGGGAAAGCGCTTTTGCCCTTTCTTTTGCCCTTTCACAAGCGCACAATCTGTGGATAACCTGTCCGATTGGTCTGTTTGAGGGAATGTGTTCGGGGATCGTCACGCTGGCGAGGCGAGGATCCGAAGGGTGTCCTGTCCTGCCGTCCGGTATGGCTCGTCAAGCCCGAGCCTGCGCACCAAGGTCACTGCAGCAACTCCAACCGGTCTCGCAGCAGCGCCAACCCAGCTGCGCGCTCGCGCGAGTCAAGGGATTCCGCAAGGTCTAGGGCAACGATGACGGCGCTGGCTACCCGTCTGCCCCCCTGTTCGTTGTCCGCGACTCTCAACGTCACGTTGCCCCGAGCATCCTCGACGAGATGAAAACGGGCAATGCACTGCTGAGCGGTTGCAGGGTCGACGTATCCGTCAACCTCATCGTGCCGAGCTGCTGCAAGTCCAAACTGCCCGGCGATGGCTCCGTCCGCGTCGATCGCCGAGGACCCTGTCAGCGTCACCTCCTGCCTGATCCGGTCGATGAACGAGGCGGATGCGCGATAGCGCCGGACGCTGGCACGCCCCCGAGTCGCCCGCACCACATCCTCGGCTGACATGTGGCGCAGTCGCGATATCAGGCGTGATCGTTCGATAGACCCGAGCCGTCCGGTCTCCCCGGCGGTCAGCAGGTCCATGGCTGCGCTACTCGTTGCGGCAGACCATGGCCGACCACGCCGGACTCCTCGGGTGCGTAGCCGGTGCACCGACACCGCATCGATGAGCGCCGCCCGGCCGACTGTCCCCACCCGCGTGAGGTCACCAGCCGCCAATAGTCTCTCGACCTGCCGCATGCCGACGCCCAGTCGCCGAGCCGCCTCGGAACTGGTCATCGTCTCGGTCGCTGACGCCATGACATAAATAGTCGCATGAGCGACGCATTATGTAAACCCCGCGACGAGACTCATCTAGAGTGCTCGCGAAATGGGGTGCGCCTCATTTGAGAAATGCTCGCGTAGCAGTACGCGGGGGATATCCCCGCCTACAGGGTGGACCAGGGCCTCTCGGCCAGCCCAGCCCTAGAAAATTACCACTTCAGCCGACCCATGCGTATCCCTCATGCCCGGCCCCGGCGCGCACCGAGGTCGATGACGTTGTCCGCATCCAACCCGAGACGTGCCACGACCGTTGGGAAAGCTCCAACCCAGGCCTCCCAGAGGGCATCAAGCCGCTCGGGCAGGCTCGCACTCTGGTCGATCTGGACAGCCCGCCGAGCCCGATCATGGGATCGTTCTTGCATCGCCCGCGCATAGTGCCGCTCAGTGGTGCGCTTGTCCGAATGTCGCAGTAGGAGCGCCGCCTCGGTCAGGCTGCTGCCACTATCGAGCAGTACCGAGGCAGCAAAGGCGCGCAGGTCCTTCACCTTCATCGGGTAACGCCGTGGATCGAGCGCCGGTAAAGACTCATCCCCGACCAGGCCTGCAGCAAGGCGCGCAGGCACCCACACATCGCGGCGGAAGTTGGTGTTGTCGAGCACGCCAATGCTGTGCGTATTGCCAGGCGAGAGCATCGGACGTCGAAAAAGTAGGCGGCCGGCTGGCATTGGCATCGGTGTCTCGCGCAAGCGTTGGTCAGCTAACGCAACGAGGCGCAACCACAGTGGCCGCGGTACCGGGACAGTGGCAGTCATGCCAGCTTTCGGCGGCTCCTGCTGCCAGTAGTTGTTTTCGAGCAGGTGCAGCCCAACACCAGAGTGCGCATCAACTTCCTTCTGCGTCCTGCGGACCAAAACCCGATCGATTGTGATCTGCGGACGATCCCGCCACACCGCCTGCTCGTGAAGACTCACGGCTTCACCCCAGCGCAGCCCGCACCAACCCATCAGGGCGAGCAGCAGTCGGTCGTGCTCGAATTCCGGTGTTTCGACGATCGTCGCAAATTCAGCCCAAGACGGAAGCAATACCGGATCAACGGTCTGCATCGTCGCCCGGCGGGCCTTGCTCGTCTCCACTCGAACGTGAGTCGCGGGATTGACTCCCAAACGGCCCTCGCGCACCTCCCATGCCAGAGCCGCGCCAAGCACCCGTCGTGCGTTTGCAATGGTGCCGGCTTTCACTCCGTCGGCGGCGGGGTCATCCATCCACGCCCTGATGTCGCGGCCGGTCAATTTGTGAATCGGGACTCGGCCAATGTCAGCATGCTTCCGGGAAACGTGATTCTCCAGAACACTTCGGTAGTCACGCACCGTTCGGATCGCTATAGGAGCCAGAGCAGAGTTCTGGCGTGCTGCGATGTAGTCGCTGAGCACCTCGCGAACTTTGCGCACCGTCCCGCTTGGTCTGCCCAATGGGCGAAGGCCCGCGTTCCGATCCATGTCAACGATGGCCACACGCAGTGCCGTCCAGGCGATCGACTCGCTCGCGAAAGTCTCCGGCAACGGTCTGCGATACGCGTCCAGTCGCGAAGGAAGGCGCGCCTGCCAGGGACCCGAACCGGCCGGAATCTCCCGAACCGATCCCTCCACTCCTTTGCGCCTAGCCATTGATAATCCTCTCCTGATCCCTTCCTTGAATTCTGGCTTGTACCTCTGACATCACCTCGTCCTCGAATCCACCGAGTAACCACGCTGATCGCAATGGTCCACAAAGGCATCGAGGTCAGCCTGGGTGTAACGGACGAGTCGCCCTATCCGACGGCAGGGAAGCTCACCTGACAAAGTGAGCTGACGCACCAGCGTTTCCGAAACTGCCAGGGCGAGGGCAACTTCCTCGGCGATGAACAACGCTCTCATTAGCCCGGGTGGCGTGACACTCGACGTCAATGCCACGGCACTCATGCGCCACCTGCCGACGTATCCGCGGAAGGGGTGGCTTCGACTCCCTTGCCGTGGCGCGCAATCCAGCGGCTCACCGTCGATTCGCTGACCTGCAAGATCGCAGCTGCCGTCGGAATCGTCATGCCGGTAATCGACATCAGCTCGTTCCACCCCTTGGCTTCGACCATCTCTGCCCGGGAGATCTCGAGCGCATGGCGCTCCTGTGCTACTCGTAGACGTGCATCGGACTTCTCGCGCATCTTGACGTGGCAGTACTGAAGATTGCGCAACCGATACATCGCACGCTTGGTCTCAATCATGAATTCGTTCTTCATCGTGGTCCTCCGTTCGCTAGCGCCAACGTGGTCGCCATACCCCCTCAACGGTGTGGGGTGCTTGGTACATCGCATTTACACCTCCCGCCCGGCGAAAGATGCAAAGAACGCTGAAATCACCGGAATCACAACAAGAGCAAAAGACAAGCCAAGGAGAATCCACAAATACAGCCACCACAAAGAGTCCATGACAAGCCTCCAAAACCAACCACCAACGACCTACAAGAACAGACCAGACACCTCCCGGGCTGGCATCCCGATGCGTTGGTGCCGGAAGGAGCATTGTGATGCCAGCCCGGGAGGTGTTGGGGTCAATGCAGTTGGTTGTTCTGCCTGCGGATCTTGAGGGCCTTGTTAACGACCTCGTAACAGTCATTCTTCGGATCGTTTTGGGGTGAATTTAGGAGGCTTCTTGATCTGAAATCAGGCTGAAATCGCGTCAGACCGGAGCCCCGGATACCAAGAAGTGGCGCCGCGCCGCCCGAGCAACCGACCTCAGTTCTCGGCTATCTGGGCGATCGTGTCGACCTCCACCAACAGCCACACCGCACCATCAGCCACGGCCTCTAACACCGGCCGGAACAACGACTGGAAATCAGGAATGGCCACCGGAGTCTCGCCTTCCGAAAGGGTCATAGATGGAGTCCGCAGCAGCCTTCTCATTGAGGTCGAACAGGGCACTCAACAAGGCAGGTCGGTCCTTGATTAGTGAAGCAGGAAGGCCGTAGCAGGCCAGGACTGCGCGGTCGAGGTCGTCGTGTGCCTTCTTTAGGTTCACGAACGCTCCCTCATCCATCGCGTTGTAAACAGCGGTCAAGCCTTTGCCGAGTGACTGGCACGCGGCGCTCCGCTCCGTCACGATCCGGCGCGCGGCCTCGGCCACGGTCGCGCGCCTACCGTCGTTCGGGTTGGTCGGCCACGGGAACGTGTCGAAGCAAGTGCTCGGCGTGTATCGCAGGTCGCCCTTGAGAGTCGACCCATTGGCGCGCGCCCATAGGTCGTGTGGCCGGGAGGCAAGCACTCCGAAGGAGTAGTCGTCGTCGAACGCGAAGGCCGCGAGCGCGTGCGACGGGCGCCACCCTGGCTGACCCCACGCGACGATCCAGCGCTTCCCCGTGAGGCCTGCCAGCGCGTATCTGGTGAGGGGCGCGAGGGCCGCCGTCATGCCTGGGCGCGTTTCGGCGAACTGCCACCAGCGTTCGCGGTGAGCCTTGCGGCTGACTCCATCTCGGAACGGCTTTACCTTCTCGCGAACGATGTCAAGGGCAGCGGGAAACGCCCCAGCCTCTTCGAGAGCCCTTCTCCCGAAGTCGATGATCCATCGGCTGGGGTCGGACGAAACCCGATCGACGATGTCCTCGCCATTGATGAAGGGGAACACAACGGTCGAATAGTCGGCATCGGTCCCGCCGAGCAGCGAAGCTGCCTCGTCCTCGTCAAGGACGAACCCCATTCCGTTTGGGAAGTACCCAACGAATCCGACGCCCGCGTTCCCGGCGAGCTTCACGGCTGCACGATGCTCTGTTCCTGCCGTCAACGACGGCGTGATGCCCTCAACTTCGCGACCATCGAGTAAGTAGGGAGGGGGCGGGACGACGCCCTTCTCCCAGCACACGATCGACACATGCACCTTTGCGTCGCCGGACCACGGCTTGGTGCTGGTGGCCTCGAAGATCGTGCCGCCATTTGCGACGATCCACACCAAGGAAGCGTCACGGTTCTTGGCCTGACTGATCGTGTTCGTCGCGACAAGTCCGGCACGTTGACCCTTGCTAAGGTGCGTATGCGCCTTGCGGAAGAAGTAAACGCAGTGGTCCTTCACGCCGACACCGAACTCGGACTTGAGCCCGTCGATGTACGCGTCCCCCACAACCTCACGCAGACGACGGTCACCGTGGAAAGGCGGGTTCCCAATGATCGCGTCGACTTTCGGCCACTCGATCTTGAGGCTATCGGCGCAGTCAAGTGTGTCGAGAGACTGCAACGGCAAGGGGTCCTCGGCTGCTCCGTACTGGCGTGCCATGAGTGCATGAGTCATCCACAGGGTCGCCTTGGCGATCTCGACTGCAAAGGGATCGATCTCGATGCCGTGGATGTTGCGGAGGGGGTAGCGAGGAAGCGTGGGAGGGAACATACCGGCGGCTGTGTAGAGATCGGAGATCCTGTCGGACAATCGTCGCTCGAGCTTGCGCAGCTCGCGGTAGGCGATTGCAAGGAAGTTGGCGCAGCCCATCGCGGGATCGAGTACATGGAACTGGGTCAGTTCGACCAGTAGCTTCACAGCCTTCTTAGGGTCGTCGACAGCCTCGATCCGCGCTGCCCACGGGTGCACGATGACCGGACGGACAATCGAGAGGATGTCCTCCTCGTTCGTGTAGTGCGCGCCGAGTTCCCATCGATGATCATGTCCGAGGCAGCCCTCGAGGAGGGATCCAAAGACCGTCGGGTTGACCCAGCGCCAGTCGTAAGCGGCCGCGGCCTGCAAGTGGCGTAACTCTCCCGGGTTGAGCGGTACCTCTGGAGTCGCAGCAAACAACTCGCCGTTCACGTACGGCACTGCCACGCTACGGCCCCGATCTCGTCGCTCAGCGTCCGGTTGGTTGAACCTACGGAACAGGTCAGTGATCTCGACGGCGCTGTCGCGAGTTGAGTCCGTAGCGAGAGCGTCAATGAGGTTAGCGAATACACGCTCGGGCACCAGTCCGAGGTCTTCGGCAAAAAGCACCCACACTGCCTGGACGATGAAGCGCCTGAGCTCCTCGGCCGGCGCCGCCTCACGATCGAGCAGTTGGAAGTACAGGTCGACCATGTGCTGGGCGGCCTCCTGCGTGACAGCTGCCCCGGGCCCACCGTAAACAGGAGTCTTGCCGGCGAGGAACAGGAGCGCTTCTGCCCGGCTTGGGAGTTCCTCGATCGTGAAGACGTCGCGCGGAGCATTCGGGAACCGGCCCGGCTCCCAGACCTCGAAGCTGCGGATGCTGCATAGCACGAGGAACGGCGGCGCAGGCGTGCCCGTGGCGGGGTCAGCGCTATTTCGCCAGTAGTCCAGGACCTGAGCACGGTGCGAGTCCAGGCGCCCCGACTCCTTTGGCGCCTTCATCTCGACGATGGTGACCCCGGGCCAGTAGAGGTCCATGAAACCGACGCCCTCGTCGCGTGGCCCGAACTGCTCGAAAGTCGCCCCAGCCTCGATGACATCCTCGGCACCGGTATAAGCACGGATGAGCTGGTTGAGGAAGGTTTGCGACCCGGAGCGCTCGGTCCCGGAATACCGACTCCATCTATCCACGAGCTGTTCAAGAGCCGCCTCAATCTCCGGCAGACTTCGAGCCTTCATCACACCCCCCCCCGTTGACTGTGAGCCTAACGTCAACCGTCTGCTGGGGCGTGGCAACGCTTGCCTCTGCCTCCACTTCAGAACGGGTAGTACGCGTTGGACGCCTCTCGTGCCTTGCTGAGCGTCTCCCGCATGTCAGCGCTCCAGGCGACGAGCTCGGAGCAGTGCGGACGTGGGACCTCCAGAAGTTGCCTCACGAGGTTGCTGGCGAAATCGACCACGACCTGTGCAACCGGTGCCGAGAAGTCCACAAAGCGTGGGTGCACGTGTACCTGGAAGTCCGCTCGATAGCCGACATGTGTGAAGTTACCGGGTGCGTGGACCGCACGGTTTCGCAACGCGAACATCCGCCCCAACTCCCCGCGAACGGCGGTGCTTTGCGTGTTGTCCAGCCTGAAGCTACGACAGAAGGATTGGTGAATGCGGGCCGCCGCACCCTCGACTTCGACGTCGGCAGCCATATTGTAGTGAACGACCGAGGACGTGAACGCTTCGAGCGAGAACGCGGCGTTACAAATGGCTGCCATGGACGAGCGCATCTCGAGTTGCAGGGCCTCACCGAAGGCGGTCTCACCTTCGACGGAGTAGCCCGGATTCCTTTCCCGTGCGGCCAGAGCATTGGCTAAGGAATCGCGCGCCATGGCCATCCAGTGCGGCCAGACTTCGTCGCGCAACTCAAGGTCGTGGAACTTGGGGATTCCAGACTCAACGATGTACGACAACCCTGCTGAGGGGTGTCGTACGACGCCGCCGAACGGGATGACCACGCGGGCCACCTGGCCTTCGTCTAACGCCACGGCGTTTCTCCCTTCACCTGTCCTCGCAACGTTCGACCCATCCGATTTCGGCAAGATTCGTCCAGTTCGAGGATAAGCATGGTCCCGCACGCTGACATCCGCCTGGCCACGGTCTCACCGAATTGGTCGAGGCAGGACGCAATCTGGTCGTCCTTAGCGTGCCTCCTACGTGCCAACGCCCATATTCCGGACCCAAATCCGTGAGGGAGTCCGCGCCATCAGCGTGCCACTTAGGGGGCATGAGAGAGCCACTAGCCAGCAAATTGGAGGGAACCTGCGCAAGCAAGAGTCGTTGCAGGACAACGACTCTCGCTGAGTGGGGCGTGAGGGGGCTCGAACCCACGAGTACCAGATTATTAATCTGGGTGGTTCCTTGTTTTCCTCGGTGCGCAAAAACCCTTTGTTTTCAAGCGTTTTGTGGTAACGGAATTTCGCTGAATCTTCCTCTTTGCGTCAGTGGGTTCGCATGGAAGCGTGCCGATGTTAACGACTGCAGGTGGGTTCGTTCCTCAGCCACCCTGGAGCGTCCTCGGATGAAGCGTGCGGATCACGCTCTTCGGCGCGCGTGTAGAACGTCCCCGAATTGCCACTTCTTCCCGAGGCTGGGGTACCTCCTTGCCGCAATAGGCCTTCCGATGACGATGGCAAGCGTCAGGTCCAGGCGCTGGGCTTCGCCGGTCCATTCCCGACGCACAAGCGTCGCTGGCTCTACCCCACACCTCTAGAGCAGCGAGTTCCGTGCGGCTGATGAAGCCACCGCCTCGGCCTATGGCTCGGCGAAGATCGCGCAAGACGCCGGGTTATTAGCGGGTTATTAGGGACAAAAAATGTCCGTTTTGCGTGGAGCCGCCTCGGGGATTTGAACCCCGGACCTGCGCATTACGAGTCGTTTGGCACATTCGATTTCTGTTGCTGCACCACAGCCCGCCCAAGATATACCCCTCCCTGTGTCGGTCGTCGCCAGCCGCGAGCCTTCGGCGTTGATCCGCTCGCCCGTGACGACTTATCAGGCACCGTTCCCGTCGTGGTCTGGATAGCGCGGTGAGGTCGGTACCTGGGGATCAGCGCGATCAGGATGAGGTCGTAACGGCGGCTCGTCCATTCGACCGGATGCATTGATTGCTGCGCGTGCCACCGTGCCCTCTGAAGCTTTGATGCGTGTTGAGTATTCGGCGAGGTCGCGTGTAGCGCCATGCAGCAGACGTTGGTCGAGCTTCTTGCCGGAGATCTCGTCGGGGCGGTCAAGCGCCTCAATGAGTAGGTATCGCAGGATGTCACCAGCGAGGAGGTGTGTGGGAATGAGTTCGCCACGGAAGTCGCGAGTCTTCGGTACATGGGTAGTGCCGTGGACGACTTTGGACCTATCCGAGTAGACCGCCTTCATGGTCTCGTACACCTTGTCGAGGTCGGTCGAACCAAGCGACCGACGGCGACCGTCGGCTGTGCGGGACGTCGCCAAGGCAACCCCGACTCGCTGCGCGAGCCGATGGGTGATCTCGTTGTTGTCGTCGCCGCCGACTAGCGCTTCTATTCCGATGCATGCGTCTAGCAGTCTGTCGAGCTCATCGGATCTGAGCATCGATTGTGTCAATCGTCGCGAGGCCAGCCGTACGCGAGGCGATGCCTGTGCCAGCGCGGACGCGACCGTCGGGAGCCCGTCGAGCCACCTCATTGGGAATGCCGGGATATCGGCAAGCCAGCCATAGTTGTCGAGAATCTCCGGGTAGCGTCGCATCGTCTTGACTAGCGATAGCTCTGGAAGTCCGCGACGATGCCAGCCGGAAGAGAAATCGCGCGGGACCAGGAAGACACTTGCGTATCCGACCACCTTCACACCGAGGATGCGCAACGATTCACAAGCCAGGTCCGCCTCGCTAAGGACATCGTCTAAGTCGAGGCTACGCCGCGAGATCATTGCTTCTAACGGACCTTGGTTATCCCGTTGGAACGTCCCGATCACTAGCGCGTGGGTCGCAGCACCGGTTATCGGGGACGGCACTGGGTCGAGCACATTCATCTGCCCTGCCATCGCGCGCGCGTGAAGCATGTCGTCGTCCATCCTCACCAAACGCGTTGACGCCGTGACCTCAATAGGGTCCACACCGTCAAGCGCTGTGAGCACCAAAGGAACGACGTAGTCAACTGAGAGGGTCGGAGCCAGCCAATAGCGCTCGATCTGGCAGTACAGGTCACGAAGGTCATCCTCCGCCGTCAGCCCGATCGTCATGGAGTGCGTCGCTATGTCGATCGGCAACGCACTCGCGAGGCTGCCGGCAAAGTACGTAACAGTGTCCGCAGCGACTCCATCCATGGCGGGCTTTAGACGCGGCGAGATAGTTGGATCCGCAAGCACGAAGGCGACAAAATTCCGAACACTCTCAAATGAGGTCGCATCGATCGGTCTGTGGCCCTTTCCGATGAGAGCTGCGTAGTCGATTCGACCGTCTTGTGGGCCAATCACTGGTGTGGAAACGGAGGGCCATCCGCGATTGGACCACGTCAGAGTGCCGTCGCTCAGTCGTGGCACCCACCCAGGATCGGCGAGGTAGTCCTCAATCGCTCGTATGACGTCCCGGATAGCCGGGAGTGCTAGTTTCCACATCTCGGGCCGCGACGGCTGGCTGGCCATCGCTGCAAGCGTGTTTTCGTTGGGATCGGTCACGACACAAGTCTGCCGGACGCCGATGAGATCTGCCGTCGGCGGCGGGATCCCCGCTGTAAGCCGGCTCCAACAGAACTCAGCGGGGACGGGTGCCGCGTCTCACGCGTCTGGAATCGGCGCGTCGTCCTTGGCCCACTCTGGTGACTCATCCTCGATCATCATGTCTCGCCACCGCCGGCCCCCCTGACGCGGAAAGTCTTCGGGAGGATCGTCACCATCGAATCGCCATTCCTGGTTGATGTCCTTCGTCCCTCCAACGGCGAAGACGTAGCCTGCAGGCGTCTGACGCCAGGCTCTCCATGTCCTGCGATCCTTGCTAACTCGAAACTGGATCTGGTGCTCGTCAGGCAACTTGGAGAGCAAGCTCAGTCGAAAGATGGCTTCCGCGTCGGACTCGTATCGACGGTGCTGGCTGAAGTACCCGGACTGCGTGTAGTAGACATCGATAAGTCCGTCCTTGGTCTCGTGAAATTCTCTGCGGTCGAGTTGAAGCCCTGCAGAATCGAGACCGACAACACCCGCGAAGCGCTCAAGGCGAGCCTTACGTGCACGTTCTGCGCGCCGGTTAACGCGGACAGCGCGACGGAATTCGCGCATGGCACGCCACGCGCCTCGGAAGGAGGTTTCTCTCGCCAGATCTCCGATCCAGTGAAGCTTGAATCGGGTCGCATAACGAAGACTTCCAAGGAAGCCCAGAACGATCGCAAGTTGGACGCGCCGAGGGACAGAACGATCCTCGCCTTGCCATCGCACGCGGAGCAGGGTCAACTCACAGGCCATGCGAAACCCCCAAATGTAGACAAACGGAATGAGGGCGATCGGCAGCCAAATCGACAGCGCGAAGGTGCGAGCCTCTTCGGTCCAGTCATACGACCCAAAGTTCCAATACACCTGAAGTGCGACGTAGATGGCGACCCCGAGAGTGATGGAGGCGACTATCGCGTTCAGGCACCCGGTCAGCTTCGCCGTGCTCGCTTGCCGTGCGCCGACAGTCACAAGCATTACGAGAATGAGGAGGAGCGATTGCAACAGAATTTCGGCCCACAGCGGGAACAATGCGAGGCTGAGGTAGACGACTAGCAGCGCCGAGATGCCTAGCACCTCCGTGGCTACTTTCCGCATGATCTGCTTTCCGCCGTCGAACTTGCCCGCGGCAAAGACGAGCGGCAGCCCGGCGAAGACAATGACGATGACCGTGTCCTTCGTCAGCTCGACCGACCACAGTCCGAGGCGGTACGCGCCATAGACGACTAGCGCGGACCACATTAGGTACGAACCCAGAACGACAAGGATCTTGCGTGCCGTCAACGCCCGACAGGCTCCCGAGAACGACCGCAATATCTGATGTCGATTGGGAGCCAATACAAGCAGCAGCGACACGCCA